>NZ_JBNLYC010000063.1:0-25965 GCF_050172015.1 Bacillus sp. GMa5/1
GGTTCTATTGTTTGAATACTTTGTTTTAGAAGGTATATAATCTGAAATTGAAAATTTTCCAAATGAATTGCCATTTTTTATTTCTAATCCAACATCAGGTACTCAATGAAATGGTATGAAAGATTATAGGCTGGTGATACGACATTAAATAAGAGGAATCTGCGCGCAGCAAGAGTCCTAGCTCAGATTTCTACTAGAGAAAAATATTTAGTTGGAGTTGATATGTTAATAAAAAACGGATGGATGTGGAAACTAAATATTCATGACATTAAGGATAAAGGTCAGGAAATATAATTTGGTATTCTGGGAATAACCGGAGGTCCGTAGTTAAAGTTGCATAGAATTTGTATTTTGTTTCTAATTTTTCAATTGTTGTTAAGTGATGAGAACCTAGTCCACGCTGTACACTATGTTGAGAAAGAGTCGGCCCAATTTGTAATTTTCGTTTTTTCATTGCATCGTTCCATGGACTATAAAAAAATTTAAAAATAAAAGCAGGTTCCATGTAAATGCTATAAGGATAATGCGAACCATGTCTCCCGACTCTATAGTTCCCGTGCGAATTATTGTGAATTAATCTACCGTTAAGATATAGTTGGTTTGGATTAGGTTGAATTATTATGCCGTGATAACGTTGTTTAACAAGCGGAGAGCTATATCTTGGATTAGTGTAGCCATGAGTCGGTTCGTCAATCATCATAATCATTCTTATTGAAAACATATTGCCACCCATAGTGCTAAGTGATTTGAAAAATTGTTCTTTATTATAACAGCACAGGAATTCTGTCGTATTCAATACCATTTTCCATCCTGTAATTTCTCTTTCAATTTCCATAACTTCTTGATCAACTAAATAAGCATCAAATTCGAGTGATTTTGAGTTTCGTATTTCCCAATTAGGAGCGAATGTTTTACAGATTTCAACTGAACGATCAGTGGATCCACGATTAATAAGAATGCCATGATCAAATAGCTTTGTATGGTGCATTAACCACCATGGAAGTAAATATTCTTCATTGTAAAAATGAGAAATTAAAGTAGTCTTAATCAAAATCACCTCCGTATTTAACCTGCTTCTTATTTAATATGATATGGAAGGAAACCTATTGTTAGAAGGTTTCCTCTTAAAAGTTTTAAACCACATAGGGTATGTGGATGGATTAGTATATAAAGTAGTCTAATTGATAAAGAGTGGTATTAAAAAGTACAAAATCTAAAATGAGCATCGAATTAGTGTATAACGATTGAAACGGCACTGAAAACTAATAAAACAGCCATAATGATGTTGAATAATTGGTTATGTTTTACTAATATTTTTTGGAATATTGAACCAAATAAACTCCAACTAAATGTACTTAGTAAACCGACTATACCTAGAAATAATGAGAAAAGCAGAAAACTTGAATATGAATTGTAGTAGGGGAGTATGAAAGTCGATACTACAGTCAGTCCGAATAATATCCCTTTAGGATTAACGAATTGAAGAGAAATCCCCACAGTGAATAAGTTTTTATTATCTTTTTCAACGGGATTCGTACTGCTTTTACTAGTAAGTATTTTAATAGCTAAATATAACATATACGCTACACCTAAAATTTTTAAAGGGAATTCGATTATGGGTAAGATATTAAGTAGTACAACATTAAAGAAACTACATAAAGAAGTGAGGATGAAAAAACCAAAAGCTACTCCGAAGCAAAAGTTTATGCTTCTCTTTAATCCATGTTGATTTGCGTATGTCATAGCTAAGAAATTGTTAGGACCAGGTGTGAAGCTACTTATAAATACAAATAACAAAAAAGAAAATATAGGCATTTGAACCCCCCTAATTATTTTTGTATGTTATAATGACCGAAAAGAACAATATAACGTGTGCTTTTTATTATACATAACGGTCGTTATATTGTATATAGTGTGGGAGTGTTTTTTATGGAAGAAATTCAACTTATACTAGCGAAAAATTTAAAAACTATAAGAGAAAAAGAAAAATTAAGTTTGGAAAAAGTTTCCCAATTAACAGGTGTGAGTAAAACGATGATTGGACAAATTGAAAGAGGAGAATCAAGCCCGACACTAACAACAATATGGAAAATTGCAAATGGCTTGAAAGTTTCTTTTACCTCTTTAATCAACAATCCTCAGCCTGATACGAAAGTGATCTTAAGAAAAGATATTCAAGCATTGTCTGAAGACAATGGAAAATATAAAGTGTATCCTTCTTTTCCTTTTCAAGATGATAGACATTTTGAAATGTATACAGTAGAAATAGAAACAGAAGGGAAATTAAGTTCAGAAGGGCATAAAGAAGGCGCAGAAGAATTTATTACGGTATTTGAAGGTGAATTGACAGTAGAAGTGAATAACTGTCAATATACATTAAATAGTGGAGATTCAATTCGTTTTAAGGCCGATAGATCACACTCTTATTATAATTTAGGGGAATCTTTGACTCGATTAAGCATGACAATTTATTATCCAACTGCATAAGTTTACATTTATAGTAACAAAAGATAAAACCATCTTTAAGAGATGGTTTTTATTTTTTATTACTCACAAAAAAAGACACTCATCTGAGTGTCAACATAGTATTGCTCTCGCGTATAGGATTGGAGTACGTTTCTCAAATACGTATTGAGATGGTTCGTAAAAAAGAAACTGTCTTCATATTTAATGTAACATCGGTGGAAGTCAGTGTAAATTGATAATATATATACGGAAAATTTAGTATAGATAGTTTCTACTATGAATATAGTGCAATTTGTTCTTTAATGCGCCACCACTTTTATGAAATAATTGGGAGGTTCTTATCATGACAGACTTAGTATTTAATAATGTTTATTAGAAAAAGAATGAATCATTTTTAAATCGATTCGTATAATTGTTAGAGAGGCACCTGTTGAACCACCTCCAACCAAATTAACGATGTATAATACGCCGAATAATTGAAGTGAAATTGTAGTATCGGCAATTAAATTATTGTTATAATTTGAAGTTGATATAGCGGGAGAAAAAATAGAACCAGGAAGTGGAGTAGAAGCGTTTAATAGTAGTTTTGTTCCAGCGAGTAGAGCAGTTGTCGTATTAACTTGATAGGTTAAATGATATCTTCTGGTTACAGGAATTGTAAATATATCGTTTGAGGCGTTAACTGTAAAATTACCGAGGCTTTGGTTATTAGAAAGAGGAATATTAGTTCCGCCTAATATCACAGTGATGGGATCACCTAATGTATTATTAGCGAACATAGAGTTTGTTGTAACTATTGACCCAGTATTTCTGGTAGGTTCAGTAAGTCTGTATGGAAGAATAATTTCAAGAGTCGTTGATACTAGTTTTTCTATTCTTTTTTCATTTTTATCTTGAGTATAAATTACCTCATTTTTAAATTAGAATGCAATAAGTTTCGTGTTTTTGGAATGGAACTATCATTTTATTATATTAATAGGGGTTATAGCAACGGTAAAATGTTTAATAACTGTATGAATCATTTGGAAAGAAAAAAGAATAGTTATGAAAGCATTTCTTAATAATAGACTCATACTTATGTAAGTTAATTAAAAATATGTGGAATGAGGAATTAAATTGAAGCGGAATGACAAATTATCAATAAATAAAGGTAAGATAGAACCTGAGAATATTGGACCTACATTTTCAGCTCTTCCACCAATATATATTCCAACAGGAGCAACGGGAGCAACAGGAGCAACAGGAGCAACAGGAGCAACAGGAGCAACAGGAGCAACAGGAATAACAGGAATAACGGGAATAACGGGAATAACGGGAGCGACAGGAACAACGGGAGCAACAGGAACAACAGGAGCAACGGGTGTAACGGGAGCAACGGGAGCAACGGGAGCAACAGGAGCAACAGGAGCAACGGGAGCAACAGGAGCAACAGGAGCAACAGGAGCAACAGGAGCAACAGGAGCAACAGGAGCAACAGGAGCAACAGGAGCAACGGGAGCAACGGGGGCAACAGGAATAACAGGAGCAACGGGAGCAACAGGAATAACAGGAATAACGGGAGTAACGGGAGCAACGGGAGTAACAGGAACAACGGGAGTAACAGGAACAACGGGAGTAACGGGAGCAACAGGAACAACGGGAGCAACAGGAACAACAGGAGCAACAGGAGCAACGGGAGTAACAGGAGCAACGGGTGTAACGGGAGCAACAGGAATAACAGGAATAACGGGAGTAACGGGAGCAACAGGAGCAACGGGAGTAACAGGTCCTACTGGGGGGATTGGCCCTATAACAACAACTAATTTGCTATATTACACTTTTTCAGATGGAGAGAAACTTATATATACAGATGCAGATGGCATAGCTCAATATGGTACAACGAATATACTATCACCTACTGAGGTTTCATATGTAAATTTGTTTATCAATGGAATTCTGCAACCACAACCATTCTATGAAGTTAGTACTGGTAAACTAACTTTATTGGATAACCAACCACCATCGCAAGGTTCTTCAATTATTTTACAATTTATTATTATTAATTAAAAAAGACAGATTCTTAATGTGAAAAGGAATCTGTCTTTTTTGTTCTGAATTACATTCGGTAACATTAAGTGACGATAAATTCAATTGTAATTGGAATTCCGCCGTCTAATGCATCCCCACCAGGAATTGTAATAGCACCAGTAGGACCAGTAGTAACACTGGAGTTCACGCTTGGTTGAAGAATACCGTTCACATATAAGTTGTAATACGTGAAAGTCGGAAAAGCGGTTGCAGTAGTACCCGCATCGTTTAAACAAGCTGTGGCAGCAATTGCAAAAGCCGCACCTGTACCTGTGCCGGCTCCTAGTGTAGATGTAAATCTTCTAGATGCCATAAATGGTTGAATGATAGGCAATTAATTTTCACTCCTTACAATATTTTATTAGAACGAAGTATAAAATAACTTGTCCACTATATTGTATGAGAGTTTTTTATAATAGAAACGGCTTCCCCTTTAAAAGGGGAGCCCAATTTTAGTAAAGAAGTGTTCTTTATGTATATGAAAAAATGATGTTGTTACTTGCGGAATATATGTAAATCGTAAATTCGGTTTTTGTATTCAAATTAAAATGTGTCTTTGAACCTAAGAGATAAACGTGGAAAAATAAAATAAACTCTTAAGTTTAGGTATTTAATCTAAGCAGTCAATTATTAAAAACATATAATTAATATGTGAGTCATGAACATAATTAAATAGCGTTTGCAAGTTTAATTATATTTCATGTTTCCTATTTTAAGTCAATATATAACACATACTCTTTTACAACTTTATGATTCTTATAATAGGAAAAACTCAAATATAAAACAAGTAAGGAGGACATAAATGACAAGTAATAATTGTTTCGGTCATAACCACTGCAATAATCCGATTGTTTTCACTCCAGAGTGTTGTAACAATCCACAAACAGTTCCGATTACTAGTGAGCAATTAGGTAGATTAATTACTTTACTAAACTCTTTAATTTCGGCTATTGCAGCGTTTTTTGCAAATCCAAGTGATGCAAACAGATTAGCTTTACTCAATTTGTTTACTCAACTATTGAACTTACTAAATGAATTAGCACCTTCTCCAGAAGGGAATTTCTTAAAACAATTAATTCAAAGTATTATCAACGTACTACAATCTCCTAACCCAAATCTAAGTCAATTACTTTCTTTATTACAACAATTCTACAGTGCTCTTGCACCATTCTTCTTCTCTTTAATTATTGACCCTGCAAGTTTACAACTTTTATTAAACTTATTAACTCAATTAATTGGTGCTACTCCAGGAGGCGGCCCAACAGGTCCAACAGGTCCAGGAGGCGGAGCAACAGGAGCAACAGGAGCAACAGGAGCAACAGGAGCAACGGGAGCAACAGGAGCAACAGGAGCAGGAGCAACAGGAGCAACAGGATTAACAGGTCCAACGGGAGCAACAGGCCCAACAGGAGCAACAGGAGCAACAGGTCCATCAGGAGTAACAGGAGCAACAGGCCTAACAGGAGCAACAGGAGCAACAGGAGCAACAGGTCCAACAGGAGCAACAGGAGCAACAGGTCCAACAGGTCCAACAGGAGCAACAGGTCCAACGGGGGCAACAGGTTTAACTGGTGCAACAGGTTTAACAGGAGCAACAGGTGCAACTGGTGGCGGAGCTATTATTCCATTTGCTTCAGGTACAACACCATCTGCGTTAGTTAACGCGTTAGTAGCTAATACAGGAACTCTTCTTGGATTTGGATTTAGTCAGCCTGGTGTAGCATTAACAGGTGGAACTAGTATCACATTAGCATTAGGTGTAGGTGATTATGCATTTGTAGCACCACGTGCAGGAACTATCACGTCATTAGCAGGTTTCTTTAGTGCAACAGCTGCATTAGCTCCAATATCACCTGTTCAAGTGCAAATACAAATATTAACTGCACCTGCAGCAAGCAATACGTTTACAGTACAAGGTGCACCTCTATTATTAACACCAGCATTTGCCGCAATAGCGATTGGTTCTACAGCATCAGGAATCATACCTGAAGCTATTCCAGTAGCAGCTGGGGATAAGATACTGTTATATGTTTCATTAACAGCAGCAAGTCCAATAGCTGCAGTTGCTGGATTTGTAAGTGCAGGTATTAATATCGTTTAATTTGTTACAATGTTTAGTAGGAAATTAAACAGGGGTTTGTATATAGTCCTTCCTAATAAATTTAGGAAGGACTATATTTTTTAGGAAAATAAGTAATAAATTAATTGAACAATTACTCTTTGTTAAGTTCGTATAAAAAAGTATAATTTACCCTTTCTCATTTAAGTAATAAGTTATGTAACTTTAAAAATTTCCAATCAGTAAAAAAAGATGAATTCTTTTAAAAAAGAATTCATCCATAAGATAAACTATTTATTTTTATTACAGTTACATCCTTTTTTCTTTACATAGCCTTGCTCCGCTAAGTCTCTTTGCGATTGGGAATTGGAAGATTGAGAATTGGAAGATTGAGAGGATGCTGAAGAACTACTATTTTTATTATAAGAGTAGTTTTTTCGATAGTTATAATTACTCATAGTACTATCACCTCCAATTTAATATATAAATATTATATGTATGTCCACTATCAATTGTTACTATTTTTAATAGGAAGAGAAGATACAATAAAAAAATCTCCTTGGTATTTTCCTAGGAGATAAATGATGATTCTTTTGAAAATTTACAAATTAATAGCCCCAGTAAAGAGGGAAGTAATAAGAATCTTGGTGATGCGGATTATGTTGTTGAGCGAGGGGCTGGGTTGGATAATTTTTCATTTCACGGTTTTGATTGCAGTTTGACGGAGGACCAATTACAGTAGTTGATTGGATAGGGGAAACCGCTTGTTTCCATTGTTGTTCATTGAGGCAGTAAGTATGGGCCATCATATGAGCTGGAGTTAACCTTAAAATGTCAGAACCGAAAATAACTTCTGGAGTTGGAGCATTGAAAATAGCTAATAAATGAGTATTATTTGCTGTAGCAATTTCATAATGCCACCACGCTTGTGGAATGTTGGCAACTTGCCCGGGTTTTATCGGTAAGTTTAATATTTGATTCGTAAATGGATTAAGTAAAGAAACAACAGCAGACCCTGAAATACAATAAACAAGTTCAGCTGCATTTTGATGAATATGTGGTTCTACAACATTTCCTGTACTTAAATAAATATCTAATAAAGAAGTATTTTCTAAAGTATTTAATTGTTTAATACCAAGTACATTTATATAATTTTGGGCATCTTTCCGAAAAAAATTACTTTTATTTACATCATAAGTAAAATTGGTTGAGGGGGAGGTATAGTCGATGTTGGCAGTCAATTGTATTACCCGCCTTTCTATAGGTAAGTTAGGTTACAAAATTAGGATATGTGTCTAGTCTTTGTTTTGTGCTGTTGTCGGTAGCTTAATAAATTCACTTATTCCATAAAGAATAAGGTGTTAAGACCAAACTATATTCGTATTCCCATTCATACTTTGGATTGATGGAAAAAAGTAATGAAAATGTTAATTTAAAATTACATCAATCATTTATAAGGAGTGAATGTTCATGTCATTTAGTGAAATGATTAGAAATGAAGTACTCAGCTGGGCGGGTGTTTCTGAAAAACCGCATCGATTTGGTGGTATTGAAATAAATTATGGCAAGAAAGAACTTGGCCATCTTCATGGTGATAAATTAGCTGATTTACCATTTCCGAAGTTAAAGCGAGATGAATTAGTGAAGCAAGGCTTGGTAAAACCACATCACGTATTACCTGAATCAGGATGGATCAGTTATTATTTAAAGAGTGAAGAGGATATTCCATTTGCAATTGAGTTATTTCGTATGCAATATGATCGAATTAAAAAGTAATGAAATAAAGTAGGATAATAAAAATTTATTTTTATGTCACATCCCTCCTTAATCGTTCGTCTTGTATGTAGAACGATTAAGGAGGGATTTTATTATGAATACATTTGATATAGCAATTGTTGGCGGTGGGCTTGCTGGATTAACAGCATCTATATATTTAGCGAAAGCTGGAAGGAAAGTGATTGTATTAGAAAAGTCCAGTCAATTCGGTGGCCGAGGGATGACTACAAATAAAAATGGAATCTGCATGAATCTTGGTGCACATGCTTTATATAGAGGCGGGGCAGCGTTTATAACTTTTAATGAGCTTGGTATGACTCTTCCAGGTGGAATACCATCTACAAAAGCACATGGAATATGGAAAGGGGATATATTCACTATCCCAACAGATTTTTACTCAATTTTATCAACACCACTACTTTCTTGGTCTGCAAAAGTACAATTCTCACGTCTTATGATTCGTTTAGGAAATTTAGATGTAGGAGAAGTTCCGAAAATGAGTCTAACTACATGGGCAGAAAATGAAATAAAAGATCCAATGGTTCGCAATATATTTTATGCGCTATGCCGAACAACAACATATACGTTTGCTCCTACAATACAATTAGCATCATCTGTACTAAAGCAAATACAGCTTTCTATAAAAGAGGGAGTGCTTTATGTAGATGGTGGTTGGGAGACGATAATAACAAAATTAAGAGCTATAGCGAATGATATCGGGGTGCAGTTTTTGGCTAAAAAGCATGTTGTGGAAATTGAGCATTCCGAAGGTAAACAAAGAATACATTGTGTTGATGATGAGGTTTTTGAAGTAGGCGCAGTCATCGTGACGACTCCGCCGAAAGAAGCTTGTAAAATAATAAAAGGTGCAGAAGGAACAAGTTTGCATAGATGGAGTGAACAATCTGTACCGGTTACTGTTGCTGCATTAGATATTGGCTTGAGACAATTACCCAATCCTACACATCAATTTGTATTAGGATTAGATCAACCTATATTTTTCACAAATCAATCGAGAGCAGCTAAATTAAGTGAAGATGGATCAATTGTAGTGAGTCTAATTAAGTACTATAATCCTGTACTCGAGATGAATCATATTCGTGATGATAAAGAACAGTTGGAAAGTACGATGGAGTTGTTACATCCAAATTGGAAAAGAGAAGTTGTTGCACAGCAATATTTACCGAAAATAACAGTAGTACATGATTTTCCTCATATTGACCGTGTTGAAAAAGCGGGCCCTAATATACCTGAAATGCCAGGTGTTTATGTTGCAGGAGATTGGGTAGGGCATGATGAAGTATTAGCTGATGCTGCGGTAGCAAGCGGGAAGCGTGCAGCGTTATACATTTTAAAGCAATATGAAAGTGAGGCAGTTCATCATGGAAACGGAGCAGTTATATGAAGCGTATCAACCATTATTATTTTCGTTAGCATACAGAATCCTTGGGAGTGTTATGGATGCTGAGGATATCGTTCAGGATGTATTTATCTCGCTAAATAATATAGAAGATCCTCAATCTATAGAAAATATGAAAGCATATTTATGTAAGATGGCGACAAATCGTTCAATTGATAAATTACGATCGGCAGCGCATAAACGTAACGTGTATGTAGGGATGTGGTTGCCAGAGCCAATTGTAGAAGAGAGTGATGAGCCATCAAAGTCATTTATAATGAAAGAATCCCTTTCCACCGCATATTTATTACTTTTACAACAATTATCTGAGGTAGAAAGGATTGTTTTCATATTAAGAGAAGTTTTCAGTTATGAATACGAAGAAATAGCTTCAATTGTTGATAAGAGTAGTGTAAACTGCAGGAAGATCTTTCAACGTGCTCGAAAAAGCATGTTGGAGAAACCGAAGCAATCAAAATTAAGCACGGAGAAAATGGCTTCTTATGTTGAAAAGTTTGTATCATCATTACAGTGTGGGGATGCGGAAGGTATGTTAGAAGTATTAAAAACAGATGCTATACTCAAAGCTGATGGTGGTGGTAAAGTTACGACTGCGATTAACCCGATTTATTCTGCGGATCGAATTATACGTTTGTTCTTTGGGATTGCACAACGATTGACAGAAGAGTACACTGTTGATTTCAAAATGGTCAATGGTATACCAGGAGTTATAGTTACAATAAATAATAAAGTAACTTATGTTCTTTCGTTTGTATTTGAGGATGAGAAAATTTCAAATATTTATATGATGGTTAACCCTGAAAAACTTATGCATTTAAATGTAAAAATATAAAAAAGCGCATTTCTTCAGAAATGCGTTTTTTATTATTTTTCTAACATTTCAAGAGGTACATCTTTTTCGCCAGCTACCTCAAATTTAATTTCCCCGTCTTCTTCATAAATACGTGTAATAATCGGTATAGTAATCATTAATTTTTTATGCTGCTTTCGTTTTCTAGCAGCATCTAAGCTAATCACGTTCATTTGTAAGCATCCTTTCTTCTGGAAATATATAGACAAAGAAAATGCGTCCGAAAAGGGCGCTTAATTGAATTTGAAATACCGATTCATTTAAATGGGGTTTATATAATTTAATAACTGCAATTTTAATATGAAATAATATAAATGGAATAATTGCACGTAGAAATTAACTTTACCAAAAAACGAAACAATATGCTATAAAAAAATTCAAATCTTTGTCATATAACAGGAAAAAGGTTTTTGTTTCGCATATAATGAAAGTAGACGGGCAGCAAGAGCTTTTTCATCATATTGCTTTGGAAAGGCGATGAAAAAAATGGATACGTTAGATTCATTATTATTTCAACTTGAACAATATGGAGAAGAGCATGATCGAAATAAAAAAACAAGGGAAGAAAAATTACGGAATATTACTCGTGAGATGGGGCAATTTTTATCAATTTTAGTAAAAGGGTGTAGCGCAAAAAACATTTTAGAAATCGGAACTTCTAATGGTTATTCTACATTGTGGTTAGCTAATGCGGTAGAAGAAACAAATGGAAATGTAACAACTGTAGAGCTTTCTTCAGAACGAGTTGGAGAGGCACTTGTCAATTTTGAAAAGGCAAACCTTTTACAAAGGATTGATGTTCATAATCAAGAAGCAGGGGCATTTTTAGATGCGCAATTAGATCATTCATTTGATTTTATTTTCCTAGATTCAGAGCGTACGCAATACATGTGGTGGCTTGAGCATATAAAACGCATTTTACAACCAAAGGGTTTTCTTGTTGTTGATAACGCAACCTCTCATGCAAATGAATTAGCCGAGTTTAAAAAAATGATAGAAGAAGATGAAATGTTTGAAACGGTGTTATTGGCATTTCAAAATGGAGCATTCGTAGCGCGCAAGAAGAAATAGGAGTGAGCGCAATATAATTATCACATTGAAAAAGGGTGTATGTCAAAAGATTGAGTACAGAAGGATAGAAGAACATAATTTATATACGTAACATACGAAGAATCCGCCTTCAGCATGTCGTTCTCTAGGTCTTAAGTCTGAGGAAAATTATGTTGATTACAGGTATACTTATAGTAAGAAACAGGGAATGACTGCATAAACAGGCATTTCTAAAAAAAATCGATTTCAAGCAGTCAGAATGTATATGAAATACGATATAATTGATGAAATATAGTGCATATAAATTCGCACATATAAATAAAGGAGCGATTTTGTTGACTGAACTCGAGAAAAAAGAACCTGTATCCATTGTGAAAGATAATAATGTAGAAGTAGTAGTTGATACAGTTATAAAAGATGAAGAATTAGAGGAACTAAATAAAGAAGCTGATCTTTATGTACAAAAGTTAAATAGCGAGCAAAATACAGATTTATCAAAAGTATTGTCTCAGCTAGGAGATTTAGGGGATAAAGAGCAACAGGCAGCAGGACAAACGTTATCAGCTTTAAAACGCCCTGTAACAGCGATGATGAATGGGAAAAATGAAGAAATTCCAAATACATTGTTAGAATTACGAAAAGTGGTATCAGAGCTTGATCCCAATTCACTTAAAGCAAGTGGTATGAAGAAAATAATGTTTAAAGTATTCAAGAAAAATCCACTTGAAACATACGTGCATAAATACCAATCTATAGATAAACAAATCGAGGAAATCATTAGATCCCTTCTAATTGGCCGTGATAACTTACAAGAGGATACAGTGGGTCTTGAAATGTTAAAAGAACAATCGCACGATAAAATTCATGCGCTTGATAAACAAGTATACTTAGGGAAAAAGCTTGCTGGCATGCTTGAAGCTGAGAAACAAAACCCAGAGCGTCAAAGAGATATTCCATTAATTAACGATGCGTTAGAAAAGATACTTGTACGTACACGTAATATGCAGCAAGCGAAAAGTGTATTATTACAATCTATAGCTTCTGTAGACATCATTAAGAAAAATAACGAAAAGTTAACAGAAGCAATACGTAATGCAATTACGATGACGCAAAACGTTGTAACAGTTTCAGCTGCTATTCAGCTAGCATTAACGAATCAACGGAAAACAATTGATGCTGTAAATGCGACGAATGAAGCAATTGAATCGATGGTATTAAGTAATTCTCAAGCGTTAAAACAAAATACAGAAGAAACGACGAAATTGCTTGAAAACCCTGCTATTAGCATGGATAAATTACGTGAATCATTTCAAAATGTGTTCGCTGCAATTGAAGCATCTGAAAAATCGTCAGAACGTATTATCGAGTCAAGTAAGAAGTTCGTTATTGAACTAGACACATTTAATGATGAGATGAAGCAGAAACTCATTCAGCGTCCAAGGAAATAACGGATTATTAGAGGAGGTGAACAAATGAGTTTCATTCAAACAGTACTATTACTACTCGGTACATTGCTTTTAATAGCATTTACTGTCGTTGTTTTAGTCGTATATTTCGGACGGAAGCTGTATTTTTCATGGACGAAGCCATATAAAAGAGCGCAAGATTCTTTAGATAAGTTATCAAACAAATCCATACCGTTTCTACAAGAATTTACACAACATCCACTGTTTTATCGCTGGATTCGCACTGAAGGAAAGAAAGAACAAAATACATTAAATACTCTATTTTGTGCATCAGGTCAACGTACGAGAGAACAAGTCTTCTCGATGTTACCGAAAGAAAAGCAGAAAAAAGTGCATGTAATGGCAAAAACTACGAAAAAGCTTACGAATGAAGATATTGATGTAGCTGCGATGAAAGTGAAAGATTTCTTAAGACAAGAAACACAGCAAACTGTAAAACCGACAGACTTATCATTTTACAAATTGTATTTTTATGACCGTTATCCAGACGCATTAAATACAATTCAAGCGTATAAACGCTCAATAAATCCTTCATTACAAAAAACGGTTGATGATATTACAATTTCAGTATTGAATGCACTTCCGTACTATCAAGAGCAACGCATGTTTGAACAACAACATAAACTTGAAACGTTCTTAATGAAAGATTTAACGGCCATGTTATCGTTGGTAGTACAATTACCACCTTCACAAAGACCAGAGAAGGAAGAAGAACTGAAAATCTACTTGGAAAATTTCCAAAAAGAAATGGAAGTAGTAGAGCGAGATATTCGCGACTCAATTGATCACGATTTAAATGTGAAGATGAGAGCAGCGACTGAGAAGTTTAAGAATAAATAACAAAAAGCGCCTTAAAAGCTAAGTATCACAGCTTTAGGGCGCTTTTTGTTATGAGATTTTATTTTGCACTAACGGTAGTATGACTAGAAGCCACACTTTCATTATGCAATCGATCAACTGCAGTTACGACATACGTATACGTTTCTCCAGAAATAACGGTTTTATCTACATAAATTTCTCCAAGTTTTGTTTTTCTTACAGTAGTAAGTAAATTTTTCGGATTTTGTATATCCACTTCATTTTTCCCATTCGCGCGGTAAATAGCGTAATAAGCAGAATCATTATCTCTATTGTCAATGATGCCAATTGCAATACCTTCATTTCTTGGAATGGCACCTTTTAAAGTCGGTTGTTTTGGTGGATCATGATCAATCCAAGGCATAGGCGGGATTAATGCAGGATGTTTATATATGTCTTTTGAGAGTCTATCTTTAACTCCAAGTGGATTGTTATTAATATCTTTTAAGCTAAAATGCATACTACCTTTTATTTCAGGATATAGCCGGTTTAATGCAATTTGTCTTGGATATTCTTCTGGATCAGACCAAGCAGGGACGGAGTTATTATTAATTTTATAGGCCGCTTGACCGATGTATAGGTGAATCGGTTTGTTATTTGTTTCTTTAACCCACCAATCTACTAATATGTCATATGCAGCTGGGGTGAAACCTATATTCCAATATATTTGCGGTGTAATGTAGTCAATATATCCTTTTTGTATCCACTCACGTGTGTCAGCATAAAGGTCATCATAGTTTCTTTGGCCTGCGGTTGTGTTAGAGCCAGTCGGATCGTCAGCTATATTTCTCCATACGCCGAACGGACTAATGCCAAACTTTACATATGATTTTTCTTGTTTTATAGCAGTATTTAAATCTTTTACAAGTTCATTTACATTGTTACGTCGCCAATCTTCTATATTTGTAAATCTACCGTTATTATATGTTTCGTACGTTTTCTGATCTGAAAATTCTTCACCGGCTACTTTATATGGATAAAAATAATCATCCATATGCAGCGCATCAATATCGTAATTTTGCACGATTTCTAAAGCACCTTCTGTTATAAATTTTTTCACTTCTGGAATACCGGGATTGTAATATAACTTTCCGCCATAAGGGACAACCCAATTGGGATGTTGCCTTGCAGGGTGATTATTTGATAATCGATTTATATCGGTGTGATTCATCGTTATTCGGTATGGGTTAATCCAAGCGTGGAATTCTATATTTCTTTTATGAGTTTCTTCAATCATAAATGCAAGCGGGTCATAACCAGGATCTTTTCCTTGTGTTCCTGTAATGTATTCAGACCAAGGACCGTAATTTGAAGGATAGAAAGCATCAGCGGTTGGTTTAATTTGTACAACAACTGCATTCATACCAGTGCTTTTTACATCGTCTAATAATCTTATAAATTCTTGTTTCTGTTTTTCAATGGGTAAGCCAGTTTTTGAGGGCCAATCAATATTCAGAACAGATGCAATCCATACAGCACGTAATTCATGTTTTTTGTATGCAGTATTTACTTCAGCATAAGTAGAGTGAGGGGGAATGAAAGAGAAAGGGATGAACAAGATGACGATACAACATATCATTAATAAACGTTTAACGATCATTTATACGCCTCCCTATCATATGATTATTTAAAATAATATAGGAGGCGAGGTTGACTTTGCAATAGAGAAAATTGCATATTGAAACATTAATTTAATAGGAAAAATATTTTTAATGAAATTTACTTTCATTATAACTAAATTCATTTACTACTTCATATGCTTGTTAGTAAAGTGAAACTTCCTTTCATTTGAAGGGTAATAAATTATAAGTATAGGAGGATTAATAAATGAAAGTTTTGTTCGTCTGTTCTGGAGGAATGTCCAGTGCAATTGTTGTAAACGCTTTAAAAAAAGAAGCGGAGAAAAATGGTGTGAACATGGAAGTGCATGCAATTGGAACGAATGAGGTAGAGGAAGAAGTAAAGAATGGCTGGGATGTCGTAATGGTGGCACCTCAAATAAGACACCGATTTGACTCTGTAAAAAAATTTGCAGAGGAGGAATCTATTCCGTGTGGCATCATTCCACCGCAAGCATACACGCCACTTGGAGGCCCGACTTTATTAAAAACTGTAAATGAATTAATTAGTTAGGAGGAAGCGTTATGAATAAGTTTGTCACGTTTCTTGATAAAAACTTATCTGGCCCGATGGCAAGGCTTTCTGAGCAGAGGCATCTACAAGCAATCCGTGATGGAGTTATTTCGGCGTTACCATTTATTATAGTAGGAAGCTTTTTTTTAATAGTAGCATTTCCACCACTGCCGAAAGATAGTTTCATATCGGTTTGGGCATTAAAGAATCAAACAAGTATATTGATACCATATCGTTTAACTATGTTTATTATGTCCTTATATATAGCATTTGGAATAGGATATAATTTAGCGAAAAGTTATAAATTAGATGCTTTATCAGGAGCACAGCTTGCGGTATGTTCACTACTTTTAACATTAACGCCTGAGTTAATTGATAAAAAAGGATTCATGCTTCCGATGACAAATCTTGGAGGTCATGGATTATTTGTGACGATGATCGTCTCTATTTTATCAGTTGAGATTTTAAGGTTTTGTAAGAAGAATAACGTAACGATAAAAATGCCAGAACAAGTACCACCGTCAGTATCACGTTCATTTGAAGCACTTATACCTGCAGCATTCGTTATTATTATGATGAGTCTTATTACAGTCGTTTTTAAAGTTGATTTACATTACGTTGTAGATAAACTAGCCGCACCGTTAGTAAAAGCTGGTGATAGTTACTTTGGCGTTATTATACCTGTATTTTTAATTACGTTTTTCTGGTCTTTCGGGATACACGGAGTATCAGTTGTAGGTACTGTGGCAAGGCCACTTTGGGATGTGTATTTAGGAAAGAACGGTGAAGCTGTAGCAAGTGGAGCGAGTCATTTTCCGTTTATTGCACCAGAACCGTTTTATCAATGGTTTATTTGGATTGGTGGTTCGGGCGCAACGTTAGGGCTTGTGTTAGCTATGATTGTATTTGGTCGATCAAAATATTCGAAAGCATTATCGAGAACGTGTATTGTTCCGGGGATTTTTAATATAAATGAACCGGTTATATTCGGTTTGCCGATTGTATTAAATCCAATTTTAATTATTCCTTTCGTCATTACCCCGTTAGTAACAGCTACTATAGCGTATGCTGCAACCGCAATGGGATTTGTAACACCAACGCATATTATGCCGCCATGGACATTACCTGCTCCAATTGGTGCATATTTAGCAACAGGTGGAGATTGGCGTGCGATTGTATTAGTTTTTATAAATATAGCAATATCGTTCCTTATTTATTTACCATTCTTTAAAATGTACGACAAAAATATGCTTGAAATCGAAAAGAATGGTGACGGAGAGTCGGTTAATCCTTAATCTGCATGCTGTTATTTTGAGTGATAGACTTTTTGTCTATCACTTCTTTCACATTAAAACTAGAAAGGGGGAAATAGAATGAATATAAAATTTAGTTATAAAGGTGTGTTTTTATTACTATTTGGAGTGATTTGTGCAAATTTACTTTTTGTCCCTTTATTAGGCATGCTAAATTTATCACAAATGCATAGTATTTGGCTCGTTACAAGTATTGCGGCAAGCGTTTTGCTTACGGTAGTTGTTTCTTTCATTGATGGATCGTTTGCATCGAAAGCTCAGTTGTTTTTTAGATTTATATTGTTTTCGATTGGTTGTACGTTGGTTACTTACATGATTGTTTTTTAGTAAATAGGAGGTCATGCATGTTATGTATGTTGCAGGGGTAATGTCCGGTACTTCGTTAGACGGAATAGATGTAGCACTCGTTCATATAGATGGAAGCGGTGTAGATTCTAAAGTTGAACTCATCCATTTTACTACTGTGCCATTTTGTAATGATATGAAAAATGATATCCAGCAGGCATTATCAATAGAAAATTCAAATGTACAACTTATATGCAGTTTGAATTTTAAACTCGGTTTACGCTTCGCAAACGCTGTAAAGGAAGTTTGTAAAGAGGCCAATTTTCCTTTGAGACAATTAGATTTAATTGGTTCTCACGGACAAACGATTTATCATCAGCCACAGCAAGATGGAGGTATGATTCCTTCTACATTACAAATTGGAGAACCAGCAATTATAGCGTATGAAACGAATACGACGGTTATTTCTAATTTTCGAACGATGGACATGGCAGCTGGAGGACAAGGAGCACCACTTGTACCATATTCAGAGATTATTTTATATCGTCACCAAACTAAAAATAGACTACTACAAAATATCGGTGGGATTGGTAATGTGACTGTAATACCAAGTCAACTAAGTGAGAAAAGCGTTATAGCATTTGATACAGGTCCAGGTAATATGGTAATGGATGAAGTATGTCAAAGGTTGTTTCAGTTGTCATATGATCAAAATGGTAACATTGCAAAACAAGGAGTAGTTGTAGAAGAGGTTTTGACATATTGTATGAATCATCCATTTTTTGAAAATGAATCCACCGAAATCAACTGGTAGAGGACAGTTTGGAGAAGAATTTGTCAGTGAGTTATTAAAGCGGTTTGAAAAGCATAGTAAAGAAAATATATTGACGACTGTCACAAGGTTTACAGCAAGTTCAATTGTTTATCATTATAAGGAGTTTATTCTGCCGTATTATGAAATCGATGAGGTAATTCTAGGTGGTGGCGGAAGTTATAATGATACACTTGTAGAAATGATACGGCATGGATTGAAAGAAGAAAAATGTGCATTATTCCTTCAAGAAGATATAGGCTATTCTTCAGAAGCGAAGGAAGCAATCGCCTTTGCCATTTTAGCAAATGAAACATATCATCGTAATCCGAGTAATGTGCCGAGCGCAACAGGTGCAAAGGAATCTGTAGTTTTAGGGAATATAACATTCCCTCCAATTTGAAATGAATGAGGCGAATAGATGAAATATATGATTGGAGTAGACGGCGGGGGAACAAAGACAGAAGCAATTGCATTTGATAAAGACGGAAATGAACTTGTAAGAGCTACAAGTGGTTTTGGAAATATATTAATAGATTTTGAAGAAGTTCTTGTGCATATTATGGAGGTGATTGATCAATGCCAGAAAGGTGTATTAAATGGGCATTGCGTTTGTATTTGTTTAGGATTAGCGGGTGTAAGTGGAGTAAATACGAATGAATTAACATTACGTCTAAAGAAGAAGTATGGAACACCAATTGAAGTTTTTAATGATGCGATGATTGCACATGCAGCTGTTTTAAAAGGAAAAGATGGAATTTTAACAATTGGCGGCACAGGTGCAATTTGTCTTGGAAAGAAAGGAGAAGTGTACGAGTATAGTGGTGGATGGGGACATATTTTAGGAGATGAAGGAAGCGGATATTGGATTGCATTACAAGGTTTAAAAAGAATGGCGAATCAATTTGATCAAGGAGTTGCACTTTGCCCATTAAGCTTAAGGATTCAAGATGAGTTTCAACTTTTGACGTCGTCTCATATAAAAAGACTAGTTTATAGTTCTTCAAAAGATAAAGTTGCAGCAATCGCGCCATTAGTTATTCAGGAAGCGAGAAATGGGAATGATGATGCACGTGAAATTATCTTGCAAGCTGCTAAGGAATTAACGAGAATTACAGTGAATATTTACAATAAAATGAAGTTTGATGTACCAACTTCAATTGCAGTAAGTGGTAGCATAATGCGTTTCGTTCCAGAAATATATGCTGAATTTAAGAAATGCTGTGAGAAAAGTATAGGAAAAGTTACATTTGTATCACAATCCGAACCAGCAGTGAAAGGAACATATTATTTAATGAAGAATTTATATTTAAATAAATAGCTGCATGAGAATTTTTGTATGATTTGTAAAAATATGATGTTAAAATGTATAAAGGGATGTATGTTAAAAACGTACAATATACGTAGTAATTGAATATTGTATATGTAATCCCATGTAGAAAGTGAATGATTACATGATTAATAGTATGCAGTTTTTATATTTGGTGGCTTCTTATTTAATTGGAAACATATTGACCGCTTATATAGTAACAAAATTGAGACATAACGTTGATATTAGGGATGAAGGAAGCGGAAATCCTGGCGCAAGAAATATGGGGCGCGTATATGGAAAAGGGTATTTCATCGCTACATTTTTAGGTGATGCGATTAAAGGGGCAATCGTTGTTGCTGTAGCAAAATATCTTTTTGAAGATCCTACATTCGTAATGTTAACATTATTGGCCGTTATTATTGGACATATCTATCCAGTTT
Organism: Bacillus sp. GMa5/1; assembly: GCF_050172015.1. Classification (NCBI taxonomy): domain Bacteria; kingdom Bacillati; phylum Bacillota; class Bacilli; order Caryophanales; family Bacillaceae; genus Bacillus; species Bacillus sp. GMa5/1. The sequence continues at coordinate 20,307 of NZ_JBNLYC010000063.1, forward strand.
TATTTAAAGGCAAGGGCGGTAAAGGTATTTCAACATTTATAGGAGGACTAATCGCATTTGATTATTTGATAGCGCTTACCCTCTTAGGCATTTTTATTGTATTTTATTTAATATTTAAAGGGTTTACGAAGCCAGGACTAATTACAATTGCTTGTTTACCAATTTGTATGATTCTTTATTCTTATTCTATTGTTACCACTATATTAAGTGGAATGATTATTGTACTTATTCTATATGTGAATCGAGAATAAAATGAATGTTTAATAAGTGGGGATAATCTCCACTTATCATTTTTTATTAAATAGATAAAGGAGATAAGGCATGGGGTTAATTTATAAAGTTGCTGATCAAGATTGGGAATTTGAAAGTATACATAAATTAAATTATAAAACTTTTGTGGAAGAGATACCACAACATGAAGAAACGAAAGACCGGTTTCGTATAGATCGGTTTCATAAAGAAAATACATATTTAATTTGTTTAGATGAGGATAGATTAGTAGGTATGGTCGCAGTGCGGGGAAAACGACCATTCTCGTTAGATTATAAAATCTCAAATTTAGATGTTTATTTGCAAGAGCATGGAGAAAAAATGTATGAAATTCGTTTGCTTTCAGTAGAACGTGAATATAGAAATGGAAGAGCGTTGTTAGGATTAATTCGTTTTCTACATCGTTATTTGCTTCTAAATGGATATGAATTAGCACTCATTTCTGCAACAACACGTGAACTAGCTTTATATGAGCAAATGGGATTCAAATCTTTCCATACGTTAGTTGGTACAGAAGAAGCAGCCTTCCAGCCAATGTATGTTACCCCTGCTATGTTTGAAGAGTCGAGTGTTGGGGGGATTATGACGAAAGAATATACGTTTTTACCTGGTCCAGTGGATATTGAAGAGAACGTTCGAAAGGCATTTTCTACGCGGCCTATTTCGCATCGCTCTAAGTCATTTCAAGTGATGATGGGCAATGTAAAAAAACGGTTACTTTACATGACAAAAGCAAAACATGTACAGCTTATGTTAGGAACAGGGACGTTAGCAAATGATGCGATTGCTTTACAGTTACGTTCTTTAAAAGGGAAAGGACTAGTATTAACAAATGGGGAATTTGGTAATAGATTAGTTGGACATGCAAAACGAGCACGGTTACATTTTGATACGTATAAAAAGGAAATGGGAGATCCATTTATTTATACCGAATTAGAAGAAATCATGACAACTGGAAATTATGAATGGATTTGGTTTGTTCATCATGAAACATCTACTGGAATGTTAAACGATTTAAACGAGCTAAATACTCTTTGTAACGAGAATCAAATAAAACTATGTGTAGATTGCATAAGCTCAATTGGAGCAATACCATTATCCTTGAAGGATGTGTATTTTGCAAGTGGTGTTAGCGGTAAAGCGATTAAATCATATACAGGAATTTCTTTCGTTTTTCATAACCACATTGTAAAAATAAACGAGGCTGTGCCGGCCTATATGGACATTGGTATGTATGAAGAAAATGAAAGCATTCCATACTCACAATCATGGAATTTAATTTATGCATTACAAGAAGCGTTGAAGCGATTTGAAGATGAAAAGGTATTTGTAAAAATTAAAGAGACATACGAGTATGTTGAAGAAGTTATTACTGATATGGGCTTAAAGCTTGTTTCACCTAAAGAACATGCCGCGCCAATTATACTTACTATTGTATTAAGCGAAGACCATTCTTCTAAAGTAGTAGGCGATGCATTAGCATTACAAGGATACATCGTTCATTATGAGTCATCTTATTTACAAAAGAATAATTGGATCCAAATTGCATGTTTAAATCATTATAAAGAACGCGATATGAAGAGGATGTTAAATTGTTTGCAAATGTGTTTATTTCAGAGTGGGGTACATATATAAAGATTTTTTCTTTTCGTATAAAGGAGCTACGACTTACGAAAACTTAGAAATAGAACTTTGGAAGAGGTGTCAGTATGATAACTAGAAAACTACCATTACATATAGACGATATTAAAAAAGCTCACAAAATTCTAGATAGAAATGCTCGTAAAACGCCATTAGTAAAATCTTTTTATTTGACTAGTAAAACGGGCGGAGAAATACATTTGAAATTAGAAAATATGCAATTAACGGGTTCTTTTAAATTTCGTGGCGCATTTAATAAAATGTCGCGGCTCACGGATCAAGAAAAAGAAAGAGGTGTAATCGCATGTTCAGCAGGTAATCATGCACAAGGAGTTGCATTATCTGCTCATTTACTCGGTATTAAGAGTAAAATTGTTATGCCAATTTCTGCACCGCAGGCGAAAGTTGAAGCAACAAAAGGATATGGATCTGAAGTGATTTTACATGGTGAAACCTTTGATGATGCAAAGGCAAAATGTGAAGAAATTATAAGGGAAACAGGTGAAACATACTTACATCCATATGATGATGTAGAGGTAATGGCTGGTCAAGGTACAATTGGATTAGACATTCTTGATGATATGTGGGATGTAGATACTGTCATTGTACCAATAGGTGGAGGCGGAATTATTTCTGGTATTTCTGTAGCATTAAAATCTTTTAATCCATCCATTAATATAATTGGTGTCCAAGCAGATAATGTTCATGGAATGAAGGCATCTTACGATAAAGGCGCAATCGTAGAACATTATGAGGCCCCTACTATTGCAGATGGTTGCGCAGTTAAAATACCAGGAGAATTAACATTTGAAATTGTAAAAGAATTAGTAGATGATATTGTAACTGTATCAGAAAAAGAGCTGGAAGTAGCGATGAAAGATTTATTACAACGTGGGAAAGCTGTTGTAGAAGGTGCAGGTGCATTAGCAACTGCTGCACTTCTTGCAGGAAAAGTTGATAGTTATATAAAAGGGAAAAAAGTAGTGGCTGTTATATCTGGTGGGAACGTGGACTTACAGCGCATATCAAGTGTATGTGAGCACTTTTTTGTCGCTAATGAAGTGAAATAGTTTTATGAAAGAAGAGCTAAGAGAAATGATCTTAGCTCTTACTTTTTGTCTACCATTTACTGTAAGTAGCAATAAACTTGCAGAATTTGCTGTCTAATGAATTGTTTTATTTAAGCGCCTATTTTTACACATATCTTTAATGTTACAATAATTATTTCAATATTGTCGAAACGTAAGCAGAAATTTAATATAATAGTTTTAATGTGCTAATGAGCGGTGAGGAGGGCAGGTCATGAATAAAGAAGAACAGGTCATGAACGGTTTCAGGGAATTATATAATAAGCTGGTTTGGCTTAATAAAGATAAGATGGAAGAAGGTCTTAAAGGGTTTAAGTCTTCTGAAGTCCACTGTATTGAATATATTGAAAACAATGCAGATTCTAACGTGACACAACTCGCAGAGGCTTTTTATGTGACTCGCGGTGCTATAAGTAGAATGACTAAGAAGCTCATACAAAAAGGCCTTGTTGAAAGTTACCAAAAGTCAGAAAATAAGAAAGAAATTTATTTTAAGCTTACCGAACAAGGGAAAGAAATTTATAAAATCCATGAAAATCTGCACAAAGAGTTTCAAGAGCGGGATAAAGCTGTATTTGAGCAAGTAACTGAAGAAGAATTCGACAGTATAATTAGCTTTGTGGAAAAGTATAGTAGACATTTGGATGCAGAAATAAAGAAACAAGGTATACATATTAAATCGTAATACATTTTAATAATAAAATGGCAGCCTTACTCTAATATGAGAATAGGCTGCTTTTTTATTATTTTATCTTTGTTGACTAATCAACAAAACAGGGTTATCATTTTGTTGACAAAGCAACAAAATATTTTAAGGAGAGAAGTTAAATGTCTATATTTAGATCACAAAATGAAAGGGAAACTGAAAAAAGCATAGATAAACATGCGTTACTATTCGGACTTATTTCTGTATTTCTTTGTGGTATAGGTTTCAGTATCATCATGCCTGTAGTCCCATTCTTAGTACAGCCATATACAAGTAATTCGGAAGAACAAGCATTAGTTGTTACACTACTAACTTCCGTATATGCGGCCTGTGTGTTTTTAGCTGCTCCAGCACTCGGGGGTTTAAGCGATAAGTATGGCCGTCGTCCATTACTTTTAATATGCTTATTTGGTTCTGCAATTGGGTACTTAGTTTTTGGCATAGGAGGAGCTTTATGGGTATTATTTGCTGGACGCATAATAGAAGGTATAACAGGTGGGAGCATAAGTACTATCTTCGCATATTTTGCAGACATCATTCCGAAAGAGCAGAGAACGAAATACTTTGGATGGGTGAGTGCAGTTGTAGGTGCGGGAACTATTATTGGACCAACTCTTGGGGGGTTACTTGCAAAGTTTGGTCATTCTGTACCTTTATACTTTGGAGCGTTCATAACTTTATTAAATGTTTTATATGGTATGAAATACATGCCTGAGAGTCTTGACAAAAATAACAGGTTAAAAGAGATTACTTTTGTAAGGTTAAATCCTTTTGCACAGCTAGCAAATATACTTTCCATGAAAAATTTAAAATGGTTACTTATCTCAGCGTTTTTACTTTGGATACCTAACGGATCTTTACAAGCAATTTTCACGCAATTTACAATAGATACTTTCAGTTGGAAACCTGCATTAATCGGACTTATGTTTTCAATTTTGGGCTTTCAAGACATTGTTTCACAAAGTTTTATCATGCCAAAGCTTTTAATCAATCTTAGTGATAAACAAATAGCTATTCTTGGGATGGTTTCGGAGATTATAGGATACAGTTTTATTGCGGCATCAGCTTTGTTTTCACTCTATCCACTACTAATCGTTGGAATGCTAATGTATGGTTTTGGGGATTCAATTTTCGGGCCTTCATTCAACGGGATGCTTTCAAAGTCTGCCAGTTCTAGTGAACAAGGAAGGATTCAAGGTGGAAGCCAATCTATTCAAGCTTTAGCAAGAATGATTGGTCCTATTATTGGAGGACAAATCTATGTATCACTTGGTCATGCCGCACCTGCTTTTATGGGTATGATTCTTATAGTAGCGGCAATAGCAGTTTTGTATAAGGGAACGTATGAAACTGTATAACAGATAGATATAAGAACAAATAAAAGGGAGTCAGAACTTAGGAACAAGTGCTGATTCCCTATTTGTTTACGGTTTGAGAGCTAAGAGAAATGCTTTTGTTTAGGAATTTATTCTGCTATGCTCTCATGGTGAAGGGTAATATTCAGTGATGTGGAACTATTATTAATTACAGTTAGCTTTATTTGAAAGTAAAAAGGTAGGTAAATGACTAGATAATTTCATTATGCTTGTGCTGAAGTAAATAATGACTCCATCTTTACTTTGCTCTTTTCTCGAATTTCAGCATCTGCGTGTCTCATAACGTATTTATGCGCTACAGCGATTGCTAAAACATCATCTAATAAGCCAATCCCAATAATAGCAGCTATATCTGGAATGAAATCGATTGTTAATACGTAATAAGATAAAGCGGCTAATATTATGAATTTCGCCTTAGTAGGTAATTCTTTCTTTTTCATTGTGTAGAATAAAATAATACTTTCATATACGCTAGATTTACCGAGGTTTACAGAGCTTTTTTTGAACTTTTTCCAAAGTGTCTGTTTCTCCATATAAACACTCCTTTTACAAAACATAGATTTTTTAAAAGGATGGAC
>NZ_JBNLYC010000064.1:0-25672 GCF_050172015.1 Bacillus sp. GMa5/1
AACGCTTATTTTTAACATAAAAAAATCCTCCTCACCTTCAGGAAGATTTTTTATTTGCTATTATTTTATTTATATCCTCTAGTAACAATCCCAATTGTAAATGACATTGGAAAAATCTGGATTTAACAGCTCTTCCTTACGTATAAAGAAATTAGCAACCCCAGAATCGCCCCACATAATATTTAATGAATCGTCTGTATCAATTTGCAGCAATAATATGTCATGTTGCTGGTATTTTTCTTCCCATTCTCTCGGATCTGTCTGTGTGAAAAATGGATATCCACCAATTTTATGTCCTTGATCTTTACATAAATCATCATACAGTTCGCCTAATTCTGTATTATTTTCTTCATCAACAATTTCTTCCCAATCAATGTTATCACTAAAAATCATTTCAAATCGATAATCTCTTGGTGTTACTGGTTGATAAGCTAACTCAAAATTCAGTTTTGCTGCTTCAGGTATGATAAAGTCTTCTAATTCTAAAGTGTTTAAATAACTAAAATCAGTAATTACCTTATTTAAATCTTCTATAATTGTAGAATGATAAATAATTCGAAAGTCTTTTTGGATTGTTGGATGATCAAAATCTGCTCCATAAAGCTCATCATCAGCACTTACGAAAAACTGTAACATTCCCTTTTGAGGCATATATTCAACATGCGGAATTTCTTCAAAGTTTAACTGCGCAAGTAGCATCATAGGTTGTCCATTTGAGTCTTTAGGATGCTCTTGATCTATAGGTAAATACGGATAACCACCAAACTTACTCTCAAAAAGTGTTGTCTCTGCTAATGTTCCAGACACTTTAACATACGGTTTTATACTTTCTTCTAAAATACTACGATACTGCTCTAGTTCTGTCGGAATTTGAAGTTGATACGTATTCTTCATCACATTTGCCTCCCTTTAGTAATGAATTGAAAATGCCTTACTTAATTATATAGCAAGAAATAGCTTTGTGAAAAATTGTTAAAAGTCCGTTTTCACCCTCGTTTTTTGCGCACTTGGTGGACAAAGTAAATTGTGTTCTAAAACCTTTTTATTAATAGTTCGAATTAAATCCGCTGCTTCTGCCGCATTTGTATTTTCTTTTAGTCTTTCTTTTAAATCGTCAATTTCTTTTGAAAGCTCAATCCACCTTGGTAAAACATGATTATTTGCTAAAGTTCTATAAAGTTGTTTTTCAGGATTGTAAGAAAGATCTTTATCGAGATTAAGAGGTTTACCTTTACCAGGTAAATTATCAAAAGCTCCTTTCTGTTCTGCTTGTTTAACGATAGAACTAATATGATCCTCATACGTATACGACCAAACTTTCTCATCTTTTACTAAAATCTCTTGCTTTTTTAGTTTTTTATCTAGTTCTTCTTGATTCATAGCTTCTCTCTCCTTTTTATTTTTTAGTGTCGTTTTTGTAAAATTCAATGCCCTTAATCCTTCGAATAGCTTTTCTCGCCACCACACGCTATCATGACCGCCTTGAAACTCTTCATAAGTAATTTGGTATTCCTTTTCTTTTAAAGCTTTATACAGACGTCTATTAGCCGTTAAAAGAGGTTTGTTTTCAAGTTCTCCTACTGCTATGTAAGAATAGAGATGAGTCGCATTAGAATCTATTGATTAAATTTGATTTTCATAATCATCTTTTTTCCAATGTACGGATCCAGACATTGACAACACATTTCCGAAAACATGTGGATTTTGAAGTGTTGCATAAAAAGCTGCTAAGCCACCAAGACTGAAACCAGCAATTGTTGTATGTTTTGCTTCTTGATGCACACCACGGAAGTAATTCCTCCTTGAAAAATGCATTCATTTTATCATTATAAGTTAGCTCTTCTAATCGATCGACAGGATCTATAGCAACAGCAATACAAGATGGGATTTCATTTTTGTAAATTAAATAATTAAGTGTTTTTGCGATTGGAAGGTTATGAATGAATGAATGAATGAATTCCCATCAAATACAATGAGAAGTTCTTGAAGATGTGAAGTGTGAGAATAATCATGAGGCGTATAAATATGAATTTTACGTGTGTTATTTAAAATCGAACTATAAAAAGAATATGTTTCAATCTTTCTCGATGGATAATCATTTGAAGGAAAACGACTGCTATACTGCACGTCCATACCTATTTTTAACACAGACGCTTTATTGGTACCTTCTCCATCACCTCTCTTTCTCCTTTGTAGTATTCTATATGTAATTTTTTCATTAGAATCCCTATATAAAAGTAGTCGTAAGTTATGTGTTTAGAGAAGTTATTGATTAGAAAGATGATCAATTGCTTGAATAGAAAGTTCCAATGATTTTATTCTTCTTTCTAACAGTGTTCTTTGAGGACTCCCAAGCTTTGACTTAACATAAATCTTTTCAATTGATGGCAACAAACCAATTAGAACATTTCGAGCGTCTGCTAAATCCTCTTGGGTGTAATGATGGGTTTCTTGATTCCAAATACTTTCTAACATAGCTAAGCCGATACTAGCTGCTTTGAGTCTTTTTTTCACTAATGTAGTATTTGCACCTTTTTGAGTCATCTGAGATAGCGCATTTTCAAGTTTACGGATTGTTGACTGTAAAGACTGTATAGATTCTACTTTATCTACATTTGATACGTTTTCCATATTAAACCTGTCCCTTCTTCGTTTCTAAATTAGTTTTCTTGATATTTGATAATACCATTTAGAAGCGAATTTTACTTGAAATATTTGAGTTGGACATGAATTGAAAGGAAAACAGCTAACAAGCTTCTATCTCCTACCTCTTACATATTCTATATGTACTTCTTTTTTCTCGTTAAAATACCTACATGGACAAGGTGTTAATATTGTACTTTTTTTGTTCAGTAAGATAATAAAGTAATAGCTTACGGGTCTTTTCATAATTCATGAAATCTCTATATAAAATGGGATAATTCATAATCTCTGTTTCTAGAAAACGATATTGCGGAAACCACTCAAAAAACGATTTTCTTAGCCACTTAATTTGATTAAACACAATCTCCTGTTCATTATTATTAAGCACGTAACTTAAAGTACCTGCTGTATGCATCCAATAATAATTTAAATCAGCGCTTATACAATCATCTTCTGTAAACGTATTATTAAAATCTTTTCTTATTTTTCGAATGTCACAATTCGGAAACGGTTTATACAGTGGACTAGGCGTGTTCTGCAATTCATTAAAAATAACCTTTTTACCTACCACCCCTTTATTTCTCTAGCCAATTTAATAAGTTTTCATAATGATATTGAGCATCGATATACCCAAGATTATATAAATTAACGAGCTTTTCCTTATTTCTTTCTATTCCGCTTATAGGAAGCTGTACACTTGGTTGAATTACATAAAAATTATCTTTTTGTTCTTCTTGATTCATATAAGATATCGTCTCGTTATAAAAACGATAATGGTCTACTAAATTCTCTGCGATTTTCGGATATTTTCTATATAGAATTTTAGCTAGACCAGAAAATTTATTTCGCTGCTTCTCGTATCCTTCTGGCTTTGTCATAATTACAACGTTCTTTTCATAACCATCAGTTTGAGCTTTTAAAACTGGTATAGGATCTATAATTCCTCCATCTAGTAATTTTCGATTATCATATTCTACAGCAGGTGCTATAAACGGCACAGAGCTGGATGCACGGATGATTTTTAAAATATCATTTCCATGTTCTTTTTTATTATAATAAACAGCTTGTCCTGATTCGCAATCAGTCGTCCCTATAACAAATTGTTCATTACAGTTTAAGAAAGTTTGAAAATCAAATGGAACAATTTTATTAGGTACTTCATCAAATAAAAAGTCCATTCCAAATAATTCACGTTTTCGAATTAAATTTCGATAAGATATATACCTGTAATCTGATACTAGCTCTGTATTTACTTTCTTATTTCTCCCTTGTTGACGCGACAAATAGGTTGCTCCCATACAGGCTCCAGCTGATACGCCGACTACATATGGAAAGAATAAGTTCTTTTCCATGAAATATTCGAGTACACCTGCAGTATATAAACCTTTCATTCCTCCGCCCTCTAATACTAAACCGATATTCTTCATTCTATATCCCTCTGCTTCTTTTTTCTTAATTTCATATTAGCATAAGATTTTAAGATGAGGTTATATAAACTAATTACAACAATAACCAGAAACTACTAAAGTAATGTGATAATATCTTTGTGAGTAACATGTTACAATATAAGTAATTCATTCCACATATATTAAAGGAGGAATTTAATATGGGTTTATTTAGCGGTATTTTAGGAAATGCATCAAATACGAGTTCTGAAAGTGTAGAACGTGATTTAGAGAAGATTATGCTAGACGATGAAAAAGTAGAGCATGCTTATAAATTAATTCGTGATCTAATCGTATTTACAAATCGTCGTCTTATATTAGTAGATAAACAAGGAGTAACTGGCAAAAAAACAGAATACCATTCTATTCCTTATAAAAGTATTACACAATATAGCATCGAAACGGCTGGGCATTTTGATTTAGATGCAGAACTTAAAATTTGGGTGTCTAGTATGGAGGAACCAATTACGAAAGAATTTAAAGGTGACGATAGTATTTTAAGCATTCAAAAAGCGCTAGTAACCTTTACGACAAAGTAGTGTTTTTTGTATCTTTATTCATTTTCGAAATTACTAACCCGAGTATTTTGGAAGAACATACATTATTTTTGTATATTTAATCTAAAATAACATAAAAAGGTAAAGCGTATTTTAAATGCTTTACCTTTCTTTTTTGTAATAAACAAGTGTAGTTTTATCATTTAATTTCTTTATTACTTCTGTTCTTTTATACCCCATTTTCTCGTATAGAAAACAATTTCTTTCTTCTTCTAAAATCGTAGCAAGTTCAAAACTTCGTGCTTCTGGAAACATTTCTTCAATTAAAATAAGTACTTTCTGAGCAATTCCTTTCCCTTGATAGATTGGATGAATAAACATTGGACTAATCCAAAATTTATAAGGTAGTTCTTTTGCGGATATACATATCGCTCCAACAAGTTTCGAATCTATTATCACCTTATAAAAATTACTGCTGGGATTATTTATTCTAAAAATAGTTTTTTCAATAGTTTCATTTGCTGGATTTGTTTCATAGTCTTTATATTTATGTAATAAAGAGCTAAATGAGTCTATTTGCATTTGAAATATAACTTCTGCATCAGTTTCTGTCACCTTTTCTAATATAATCTCCATGTTACCAATTTAGACGCTTTCTTAAAGAAGTAATATGAGCGGTATGGTGACGACCATGCCATGCATATAGTCCTATTGCAACAGCAAGTTTTGTTTCACCAGTTTCAGGATGGTTAAATGTCTTTTCTAAATCTTCAATTTCTAGAGAATATAAAAGATTAACCCATCTTTTATGTAATGAATCTAGCATTACTAGTGAAACATCTACCGGTAATTTTGAATCAGGTAACTCTGCCCACTTCTCTTCTTTATACGGCTTAATAGTTGGATTCTTTTCTGTCAGTGCTAATTTAAAGCGTATGTAGCTATTCATATGGCTATCAACGACGTGATGAACTACTTGACGTACAGTCCAACCTCCAACGCGATATGGTGTATCTAACTGCTTCTGATCTAAATCTTTAATTGCCTTTGTTAGTTCATTAGGTAAATCTTCAATTTCTTGAATCCATGTATCAATCATTTCTTCAGTTATAGGACGTTTGTATGTAAATTGGCCAATTGGATAACGTAAATCATTCATGAATAAGTCCTCCTTATTATAAGTGCGAAGTATTTCTCCAAATATAGTGTACAAACTTCACATGTTCTCCATTTAATTCTACAGATGTTATATCTGATTCGTTTTGATAAGAAGAAAATCCGCTTTTTTCTAGTACAATTTGTGATGCGAGATTATTAGTCGTTGTTTTAGCATGAACTTCAGTAATTTCATTATTTTTCGCTACATCTAAAATTAATTTTACGGCTGCTGTTGCAACTCCTTTTTTAGTGAATTTTTCTCCGACACGATACCCGAGCGAACTAATTCGAGTTTCCGTATCTATATCTACTAAATTGATTCGCCCTACAATTTCTTTTTCTTCATTACGAATTAAATAAAAATAAGAATCTCCATCTGCCTGTTCTATTAATAAATCGTCTAGTAGTTTTTGGAAATATTCAAATTCAAAATATTTCGAGCCACGATTTGGTACCATTGTTTCAAAAAAAGATTTATTTGTAAGTTCAAACGTAAATAAATCCTTAGCATCTTGTTTCTTTAGTTGCTCTATGTATATTTCCATCCCGTATTCTCCTTCTTGATTTACTAACTGTTATACATTCTTTTTTAATCAATTATATTCCTGCTATTTCTTTCGATTAAGTAATACAGATAGTAGCACTTTCGGATGAAAGAGATGAAATGGACTACGAATTAAATTCATCACTCGTACTAACCGAATATAAACATCAGAATTACTTGCGGATAGTCGATATATTTGCTTCGTATACCATAGTTGAAATTTTTGTTTTGTAGTTAATTCTCTCTTTAGTTGCGGGTGACGTGATATTTCTGTTGTTGTCATATCCCAAGGGGTTTCTATTATAGTAGCTGCCTTTTTATAAAATTGCTGTGTAAATGTTTTATCAAGTTGTTTTCTATCTTGCAAAAGTAATTGCAATTGGTGAGCCTCCATAGCAGCAACTGATACGCCTTGGCCGAAAACGGGATCAAAACGACATTGCGCATCTCCAATAACTAATAATCCTTCTGGTACATTATTCACTAAATCAAATCGCCGGCGTACTTGATAAGGAATTTTGTATGTCTTTATATCAGTAATTCCCTCAGCCTTATTTAAGAAGTCTGTAACATTAGAAATTGATAGATTTTCAGCAAAATCATAAAACTCATCATCTGTTTGTGGTGCTTTCTCATTTGCGTATCCACTAAAAGTAACAAAATAACGATTATCTTCTATCGTTTGAATAAGAACGCCATAAGGGTTATCAGGGAAACTAGGAGACATTAGCATATTACAACAGTCTAACTCCTCATTTTCTTTAAGTTTGAACATTTTCGTTGCGTAAAATAAATCAATACGAACTTTCTCTTCTTGTACTTTAATTTCGTATTCTCGTAGCCACTCTATACTTTTTGAGCCAAACCCACTCGCATCAACTACAAGATCCGCATGAACTTCTTCTTGTGTGTTTGTCTCTAAATATTTAACTTTTACTCCACACACTTTGTTAAGCTTTGCATCTACCAATAACCCTTTAACCAATGTTTCATATTTAATAGTAATATTTGAAATTTGATGTATTCGTTTTTGAATATGCCATTCTAGCAAAGGACGACTTTGTTGAATCATATGTACTTCCCCTATGAACGGTTGTTTCCATAGACCGAATTGATGCCATTTCAAATCACGCGTAAAGTTGTTTATAATACTACCCGCTTCTATTAATTCGTTCGTAATATTAGGAAACAATTCTTCAATTGCGTTTTCTCCACCTTTTAATAACACGTGAGGATGATTACTTTGTGGAACTCTTTTTCTCGAAGACTTTCCATCCCATCTTTCACCAGCTTCTATAATGATTACTTCTTTAAAAGAAGTTGATAATGCTTTTGCTGCAAACTTTCCTGCCATACTTCCACCAATAACGATAGCCTTATTAAACATATTTTCCCCCTTAATAAAAAGAGATCCTGCCTTGTATGAATGAAACAGGATCTTAAACTAATTAACTTCTTTATCATTATACTTAAAATACATCAGTAAATTGCAACATTAAAATTAAAATACCTAATCCCCATACGTAATACGCGAATACTTTTAAGGAGTGACGTTTTAAATATTGAATCATCCATGAAACGGCTATGTATCCAAAAAACGCTGCTGATAACGTTCCGACAATTAAAGATGTACTAGAAATAGATTCTGCTTTCCCTTGAAAAACGTCTACAAATTGCAAAATGATAGCTCCAACGATGGCTGGTGTCGATAGTAAAAAAGAAAAGTACGCAGCAGTTTCACGGTCTAATTTTCTCCATAATGCAGCGACAATTGTCATTCCAGAACGGGAAATGGCTGGAAAAATAGCAGCAGCTTGAAATGAACCGATAATTAATGCGTCTTTATATGTTATGTCATCCATTTTTTTACGACCATTCTTTTGTTTATCTGCCATGTAGAGAAAGAATCCGGTCACTAAAAACTCCCAACCGATCGTGATTCCTGTTTTTGAAATATCTTCAAAGAAGTCTTTAAACAATAAACCAATTACAACTGCGGGTATTGTCCCAACGATAAGTAATAACATGAGCTTTGAAAATGGGTTTTTAATTAAATATATAAATTCTTTTTTGTAATAAATAAAAACCGCAAGTAAAGTCCCAATATGCAGCATCGTATCTAAAAATAAGCCAGCCTCATCTAATCGGAACAAATGCCTTCCTAAATAAAGATGTCCGGTACTACTGATTGGTAAAAATTCTGTTAAACCTTGAATTATACCTAGTATGAAAGCTTCTAACCAATTCATGATGGTCTCCTTTCTCTTTTGCTTGTACCAATATATGAGGGTTAAATTTTCGATATGAAAAAAACTATATTTCTCTATGAATTTACTTTTTATTTATGGATATATATGTAAAGAGGGTTGAGGAGGGTTATTATGTGGAAGCACACAAAATTCGGTAATGTATTACTTTGGGTGGGCCCTATCCTTGTATTTTTAGGACTATGTATGACAAATGTTATTTCAGATATTCCTTTCTTTGAGGGAAAACATAAAACGGTTGGTATTGTACTTATATTTATAGGTGTAATCTGTTTTGTTGCTGCTAATCATTTGAAAAAAGGAGAAAGATATGAAGAATAAATCTAAATAAAAAACAATCCTTGCATATTAGCTAGGATTGTTTTTTATTAATGTTGATTATTTGTAGAATACTTTATCAACGTTATATTTCGCTTTGTATTCATTAATGATATATGTTTCGTAAATTTCTCTTTCTGTTGGATCTTCTACGATACATGCATCAATGCGGTATACTTCATCACGGTGATTTTTAATTGGTGAAACATTATCTTCAAAATGCTTCTTAATACGTTGTCTAATTTTACGAGCTTTACCTACGAAAAGAAGTTCGTCATTAATATTGTAAAACATAAAAATGCCGCCTTTATCTCTAGGGAACAAGTGGAAATCGATAAATCCATTAATTGGAGTAATGATTGGCTCGTCTCCTTTAATAACTTGTTTACGTTCAGTAATTGAAACATCAGCTTCAGGAATATTAATTTTAATCAAGTTCATTCACGTCCTCTTTTATTATAAAGATAAATAATAGCATACATAAGTAAGAAAAGCTATGTTCAGAGGCATATTTCATTTTATAATTCAAATATTATAGGTGTATCATGTAAACTTTTCTTCCAAATCATATGATCACTGGATTCTCCCCAGTAATCTTTCAATACATAGCTAGGTTTTCCAAACTTTTTCATCCATATACTTTGCGCATTTTTATATCCACTATCTAAACAATATTCTGTTATCCCTCTGCTAAGTAATGTAAGAAACATTGTATGTAGTAATAAACTCCCTATTCCCTTTCTCTGATACTCCGGAAGTATGAATACAGTTCCTATTTCATACAAATTTTTAAGTACACCACCTGTACAACTATTAATCAATGTACTTGCTGGACCGATTTCGATTGTTCCAATGATTTTATCGTTACTTGTATCAATTGCTAATAAAAAGTAACGACTTTCTCCGTTACTATCAAAGTCACTTTTCAAATACTGCTTTTTTGAGTTAATTTCATTTTCTATGTCATCTAATAATTGTGACAATCCTTCATTTTTGTATGTATTCGTAATAACTATACGGAAAAATAAATATAGTTCATCTACATCATTCAAATTCGGTCTTCTAACTGCAACGTTAGTCATGAATTCAATCTCCAATCCTCATTATGCCATTGTCAATACAACACTTTATATAATCTATTCATCATTATTCTGCAAAAACCTGCATAAATCCAACAGTATAGAAAGCTCATTATAAATATTGATAAAATAATTTTTATATCCATAGTTGTATGAACAGCAGGACCAAGTACCGGAAAGTGGAAAACATCGAGAACGATCATAATACCTATAAGTAGACAAGTTGCTGAAAAAGAAACAATCCAAATTCTCCTCTTTAATTTTAAAAAGGATACTCCTAAGGCTAGACCTAATAAGCCTGTAGTAAAAGGAAAGACAATTAGTTCACTGGGCTCAATAATAAATAATAGAAAAATAGTAAGAATATAAGAAAGTATTCCCTCACGAATAGAATAGAAAATAGCAAAAAAAATCGGTAATGTCGAAAATGGACTAATGAGCAAACCTATACCAGGAACTAAGTTCCCAGCTGCTTGAAACATGGTGGCCAATGCACTCATCAAAGCTGTAAGTACTAACTTATTCGCAAGGGACAATTTTCTTTTATGAACAAAGCTCGTATCATGTTCTATCATCAGTTGATACCAATAACGTACAAACCAATTCATTAAAATACCCCCTAAAGATACCACATTCATTACTTTCTATATTATTCATACACTTATGGTTTATGAGTTGCTTTCTACTAGTTATAAATCACTATATAATAGATACTTATAGATTGAAGATTTTTAGGGGGACAAGTCAAGTTGTGCGTTTTGGAAGCAGAATAAACTCTTTATGTTTTTAAACTGAGAATTTATATCGTATCAAGGAATAATTTCAAAAATGGTACCTTTGTTAAAATCAGTTACTTTCATAGAACTGTAAACTCCTAAATATAATTTAGTTTGATCCGAATTTGTTCCTAAACTCATATAATAAGCTGGTTGCGTACCAAAATCATAATTGGTTTCAATAGCATAAAAGTCAGCATGTTTACCGTCTGTACCTGCTCTAGTATAGGCTAAAACACCCTTAATTGGAGACTGAGATTCTCCTTTCTTGGCAAGGTCAGTAAAAACAACGCTACCTGTTAAATTTGGAATTGCATTTCCCATATATGGCTGAACTCCTGTAAGTGAAGTTCCTCCAAACTTATCTGTTCTAGAATCTTTATGAAAATAACTAAGTAGAGGCAGAATACGCTTCACTGAAGTTTGTATTGTTTCATCATAATAAACCATTGTTCTCTCATCCAAAGTCTGATTCTCAGAACAATGTCGTATAAAAGAAGTAGGTAAATCCCCTTCCCATCCTCGCCACCCAAAATTGATAAACCCATCTTGTTTGGGAGTTAACCTCATAAAATGCATTTGAACAAGTTTTGTAACCGGTATAGGTTTATATTGAACAAATGAAAAAATAGACTCTACAATATCTTGTCCGACATTTCCGGCGTATTTGATATATTGATTATAAAACCTTTGAAATGAAATGCCGGTTATATTACGTACTCCTTTTGCAATTACTGTAAGTGTTTCTTGTATAGATAAAGGAAGTTCATTAAAGCGTGTAACTACAGGAGGGTTATTTATAAATGTATTTTTACTTACATCGATTTCAATTATTTTTCCTGCTATTTCTAAATCATCTTGGCTTAAATTAAATGGATCATAACCTGATCCGCCATCTCCATTTGTAAAAACGAGTTTTCCAGTCTCAGGTGAAAAGTTTAAACTATTGACTCCGTTATGATTAAAAAATGGTCTTCTTACATTCAGTAATGTTCGTCGTTTTTGAGCTTGACCATTAGATTGTAAAGTCCATTCTTCCACTGTATCAATGTGATCATATTGCGTATTTCTATTAAACCACTTTAAATTTAACGTTTTAGGGTCACAAGGATTCGGTTTAAATTGCTCAGAAAATGCACCTGGCCCTTGAGTTCCAGCTACTGAATAATGAAGATAAAATAACCCATTTTGATAAAATTGTGGATGGAACGCAAGTCCAAGCAATCCGCGTTCATCATAACCGCTACTAGAAACACCTTCTTCAAATGTACCTAATTTAATAATTAGGTGACGAATATCTAAAAATGTCTTTATAACTCCGTCCCCTATGTAAAAAATCTCCCCTAATTGAGTTGCGATAAATAGTCTTTCGGTCGATTCACCTGGAAGTATCGTTGTTTTCAATACAGTTGGTAAATTTACGTTATGAACAATGGGTCGTAAACTAACTTTAACTTTTGTCAATTAACTGTACACCCCTTTTTCTTCTTTTTTATAGAAGAATATGATTAGAGTAGTTCTGTTAGTATCAAATAAGTCGCATTCCTTTTTATTACAATTTTGTATATAATATAATTATAAATAATCTGGGGGACGAACTATGATAATCGTACTACAAATCATCTTACCACTGATTTTCACAGTCTATTTATTTACCCTCTATCGTAAAGGGACGTATGGATCAGCTTCATTTCTTTTAGCAGTCATGATAGGAATTTTCGGTTTAGAGAATATTTTTCAGCATGCTAGTCTAACAGATCATGCTATTTATCCATATTGGGGCAGTTTGAAGGCTGTTGTTATCGTTTTATCAGTCGTATTTCTATTTAAAAAAGGTGGTTTAACAGAAAAATATTGATTTTTAATGCGTTACATATTTTCTTGTTAAATTGCTTTTATTTTATAAAAGAAGAAATATTTATGTAAAAACACGAAGGGATGTGTTACATATGTCTATAAATATTATTTCAATAGTATCTATCATAATATGGATTGTGTTAATTACAGAACTTATAAAACCTTCAAAAGAACAGAATGGACGAAAAATAGTAACTTTAGTAACTGCTGGTTCCGCATCAACACTTATTTTGACGGTTTCATTTATTCAAAATGTCCCGTTTTGGAATTGATAGTGATATAACTAACAAAAATATGTATAAATAAAAAGATTAGGATTTACTCCTAATCTTTTTATTTTTTGAGGTAACACCATATGCCCAACAAGCTAAGGTCTTGAAATAGCCCCTAAACAAAATTTGAAATTTTTCTAAAGTTATTTATGTGAATTTAACTCGTTTTCAGGAACATATATGGTCCTTTTATAATTTGAAGTTCTTTTTAAGCTTCTTATATTTTCTATACGAACGCCTAACAATGTTTAACATAAAATACGGTATTTTAACCGGGAAAGGCAATTTATATATGAAAGGAAAATAAAAGGTGAAATATGCCTTTTCTAGATCTCTCCACTTACTATCTTCTTTTGTTTTTAAGAAATCAGATACATCGACTACATATCCCCTTCCTTTTTCCATCATCACATTTTTCCCGTGAACATCACAAGGAGTTAACCCTTGTTCCCTCGCATACTCTAAAGCCTCATTAATATCAAGTATTACTTGCTTAGGAATTTTAATACCCTTATGAATAGCATCGTATAAGGTAATTTCTTTTAAACGTTTCAATACTATGAAATTTTCCGCTTTATATATAAGCTTTGAATAAGAAGGATGACCTCCAATTCTTCGGTATACTTCTGACTCTTTTTCAATTCCTTCTCCTTCTCGCACGTAAACTTTCACTACCCAATCTTTGTATTCTTTGTGCATGAATACTGCGGCATAATTACCTGTTCCTAAACACTTCCAAAGTCTAGGAATATCTTTAACTACTACAGGCTCGAATTCATCCTCACTTCTTATACTTACCTCTTTTAATAATTCGTCATTTATCAATCCCACAAAACTATTTATACTCATCATTCCCACTCCGGTTTTGCTAAAAGGGGGCCCACCCACATTTTAACGAAAATATACACTAAGCGAATTTTAGCATAAAACGAGTCATCTTTCTTCCTAAAATAAAAAGCTGACTCGTTTTATTTGAACTGTTGAATACTTAATATTTATTTCGTTATTCATAGCCAAAAACCGTACGATATAAAAATATTTCTAACTATTTTCATTTTTTCAGAGGCAACTGTATAGGGCTTTTCTTAGTGCAAGTTCTCTTCGTTCATTACCCATGCCAAATCTATAAAATATTGTTTAGAAGTGTAGCAAGGGTTTGTTAATGGTTCAATTCTTCTTCCACAACTATTTTTGTTAGCAAAAACTTTTATTGTTTTAATAGTCTTTTGTTTAATTCCCACAATGCTGTTTTGTTGCTATCCCATTTCAAAAGCGTTACTGCTTCCTCAAAGCATAACCATTTATAATTAAAGTGTTCTTTAGATAATGATATGTTTTTTGTAGGGACTTTAACTCCAAAAGAAAATTCTTTTATTACATAAACCTCTTCTCCCCAAAGGAATCCTCTAACTACATCCTCTACTGGTAGTGAAGACACAGAATCTAATTGTATATATGGACATTCTCTTGTAATACCAGCCTCTTCAAACGCTTCCCGTTTTGCTGATTCAATAGGAATCTCACCGTCTTCTCCGCCACCAGCTATTCCTTGCCAATAACTATAATCACTTCGGTTGAAAATAGCATATTGAATAGAATCGGCAGTTTTTATATAAGGAAATATCAATACTTGATATGGCGCTCTCATTGCTTAAGCTCCTCTCGAAAATAAGTTTTAAATAAATATAAATAAAGAGCCGACATCACAATTCTACATTATTAATGCAGGTTTATAATGTCGGCCCTCTATGTTTAAAGAATTTTATTTTTCATAAACAGGCTTACTCTTAACAGAGGAAAAACTGCTTATTCCCTGTCGAATGTGTTTAGCATGGTTTTTCCTAAATGTTAGCAGTACCCTATATTATTCAATTGCGCCAGCAACATCATAATCATTTAAATCTAATTCAATCGTTTGTCCGAGCGCTAGTTTAGCAAGTTCCGCTCCTAGGTATGGACCAGCTGTTAAACCCGAAGCCCCTAATCCATTCGCAACGAGAATTCCTTCAAAGTTAGGTAGTGGTCCGATAACAGGTAAGAATCCTGGTGTGAATGGTCTGAATCCAACTCTCGTTTCAAGCATTGTAGCATTTTCTAAGCCAGGTGCAACTGCTAATGCCTTATGGAATACTTCATGTAAACCACCTGCTGTTACACGATGATCGAAACCAGTATCATTCTCATGTGTTGCACCAATTACGACATGCCCATTGTCAAACGTTAAAATATATTGATCGTTCGGTGGCATAACAACTGGCATATTTTCTGTTGCTGTATTCTCGATTTGCAGATGAACAATTTGTCCTTTTTGGAATGTAACTAAGAAATTAATTCCTAATGGATTCAAGATTTCATTCGCCCATGCGCCTGCAGTTACAATAACCTTTTCCGCTAAGATTGTTTCATCGTTTACTGTAACTCCCGTAATATGATTTCCTTCACGGACTAATATGGCATCGCCTTTTATTAAAGTTGCACCATGTTTTTTCGCAGCACTTATTAATGCATTGCGTAATAATCTTCCATTTACTCGTGCAGCACCACTAATATGAACAGAACTATATTCGTCTGATAATGCTGGGAATAATTTTTTTGTTTCTTCAGCTGATAAGCGAGTGATTTCACCAATCTCTGGGGCATCTTCACGTCGTTTATAAGCTCGCTCTTCCATTTGATCTAACTTTTTCTCGTCAGTATGTAAACTAATTGCACCTACACGATTATATCCTGTGTCAGTTTCACCGTCTTCTTCTAATTGCTGAATTAACGAAGAATAGTAACGTGCACCGCCTTTAACAATTTTATACCATGCTTTATTACGACGCTGCGATAGCCATGGACATACAATACCTGCTCCTGCATCAGTTGCTTGTCCTAATTGTTGGCGATCCACGATAGTAACATTCGCACCTGCCTTAGCAAGATGATAAGCAGTAGACGCTCCTAAAATTCCAGATCCAACTACAATATACGATTTCATTTCAAACACCTTTTCTCTTTTACTAATTATATAAATATAAGAACATTCCTTAGTATAATGGAAGGAATGCTTTTTTCAATGCACTCATCACAATTAATTGTTGCAGCATTGTGACTTTCTTAATCATTATTTTTTCTTCTTACGGAATAATTCAATTGTTTTATAGCCTTGTGAAAGGATCTCTATCATTTTCTCTAGACGTTTTTCACGTGTTTTTTCTTGTTTTACAGAAAAAAGATTACGTGCCCAATCTTTCTGATATCCAGGCGTTAAACTTTGATAAAACTTAAGTTCATTCGGATGATTAGCTAATAATGCTTCAACATCTTTAATTCGATCTGCATAATCGGCAACACATTGACTCATAGCAGATGTTTTCGTTGTTTTTTTCTTCTCGCGTTTTAAACCTACAACAGTAAAGACTTCATCCATACTTACCATTCGTGCAAATTTAATGTCGCTTTCTCCCACATAACCATCTTCTCCAACGTTTAATGCCGGAAACATCTCATCACGGTGAATAAACGTACTATAACGAGCATTATCTTTTTTCGGATATGCGAAGAATACGTAACCTTTTTCAATTAGTAATTCTTCATTACTAATAATAAAATTCGTTTGTTTCACCATTTCATCAAGCGTTTCTACAAATATAAAGATAGCATCGTGTTCTTTTGAGAATGCAGTTTCTTTACCTGTAAAAATGTCATAATCACTTGGTTCGTTAATAACGACCATATTTGTATACTTATTAAGTTTCAATTTATCAATAACTGACATAATAATCTTCCTTTACATTCAAAATTCATTGTACATACTTTTTCGTACTGTTCTAGTGTATTATATGTATTAAGAAAATCAAACTTTAAATCGTATTATTCTGCTGCAAAAGAACATAATTCTTTACTAGATGGGGTGGTTTTATGCCATATGTAATTCGAGATGAAGGGCTAGTTTTACAAGGGGATGATGGAAAAGAACCAATTTTTCATACGTATGAAGAAGCTGAGAAAACATTAAAAACACTAACTATACCGCAGTTTCCGAAACATATTAGAAGAAAACCATTTACACCAAAAATAATAAAGATAGCCGCTTCTGAATAAGAACCGGCTATCTTTATTATTCATAACTTAATAGCAAATAAAGTATATAAAAACTCTTTATATTGATCTTCTGTAATTTCATGCTTAGTTTTTTCCCCACGAATAGCTTCAGTTAAACTTGTATTCGTTAATGAAATATGACCGGAGTTCGTCAACTTTACTGCAATTGGTCCTTTATTAAAAATAGACTTCTCATCTTCTATCACTCTTCTTTGAACATCGTTTACTATTATCTCATCAATATTATGTTTATAAAAAGCATGACAAACTTTCCATTCTCCATCAGTATCTATTCTTTCTAAAACATAATTTCCCTTACTCGTATCTTTTCGTCTCACCCGGTACGAACCATTTTTTGAAGAAACAGACTTACCAGTAAAAGGTACAGGAACAAGAGGTACTAACGAAGCTATACCTACATCAATTAAATACTGTACATTATCATAAGTTAAAATAATTGTTATATGGCCATCCTCAAGTGCCCATGCATTTATATCGTTTTTATAAACCGTACCTAATGCCAGTTGTACATCATAGCCACAGTCTCTTAAGAAATAGTAAAAAAGAGTATTTAATTCGTAGCAAAGTCCACCACGGGAACTCGTTAAAATTTTCTCTCGTAAGTTTTCCAGAGAGATTTGATTCGTATTTCGTGCTATAACATCTAAATTCTCAAATGGTATAGTGTGTGCAAATGAAAAGAGTATAGTAGGTAATTCTTCAAACGTTACTTCATTACGTTTTTTAAGATTTAATCTTGTGAAAAGCTGATTTTGTAAACTTATCATAATTAGCACCCCTTAAAAATTTATAAGTTTAAATAATATATGCTGATTGTAAATTTTAAGGGGCACTGTAACAATGTACATTTCATTTAACTGTACCGGTACAAAAATTACGATTCACGAGGTAAATTAATAGAAAGCGTCATTACAAATGTCTTTTCTGTAATTACTTCTTTTTGAGGCAAATCAAAAGCTACGAATATAAATTTAATAGTTTATCTATAGGCAAATTATTAATATCACTTAAATCAACAAAATAGTGAAGTTGCCACGTTTGGCTCCTTTTAGCTTGATTGCTAACAGTGGTATCCCAAACAGGATAAATTCTCATTGCCATTTTCCCTGTTTGACTTTGTGTTCTCAATATTTTTTCTTTAAGAAGAATCTCTTTAGGAAAAATAAATTGTCCTAGTTTATTATCAGCAATACAAGTGATTACTAATAAATCAGGAGCAGCTTCATAAGAGAAAGCTCTATTTCGCATATTTTCATCTTTCTCCCAAAAAGAAACAAATTGACCAATTTTATTAGGAGTAACTTTTGATTTTCTAAAACGAATGGTTTTGTTATTTAAGTGGAATAAACATCCTGCATATTCTGCGTTTTGCTTTTCTTCTTTTAGATTCGTAATCATTAAATTGTTAGGTTTGTAAACTATATTGTTTAAATCTCGGATCGTATCATTAAAATTGTTCAAGAAAACGCCCCCTTTATTCATCTCTTAGTTTACCACAAACATCAGTTCTTCTATATCGTATATAATCATGAACTAAGTGAAATGGGGGAATTTAGCAGGATATAATTATTACTTTAATGTACTTAGTTTTTCAATTGCTTGTTGTTCAGTTGCTAAGTAAAAAATATCTTTTCCTTTATTACATTCATAAATAAAATCCTTTAAGCTTTTACTAGTATACATAGAGAAATCTCCAACAATAGCAATCTTTACCTTGTAGTTTATAAACTTTTGAAGGATATCGCCCGCAAGCCGTGTTTTTAGATCAAAGAAATCTTCACTTATTAAAGATTTATGGATAATAATATGTTTCGCATCTACCTCATATTGAACTGTTGCCATAGTATCTAATGCAGACTGAACATCCGATATTAATACCTTATCGTTCCTAATGACCGCAATATTGATTCCATCGATTACTACTTTCTTTATTTCCATAGTCCCACCCCTTTATAATTTACACAGTATGAGTAAAATTGTTTTACAAAACTTCGTATTAATCATAGATTAAATTAGCCTCAGCTATTAAAATGGCCTCTATTTTTTGTTGTAAATATATATTTTTTTATTACTAATACGGTCAATGAAATTAATGATAGTTTCTCTTTTTTTATATTTTTGAATATATATATGGAATTACTTTTACTTGTTATAAAAATATTGTGGAGTAACATAACTTAACAAACTATCCAAAGTGTTAATCTCGGCATATGGTTGTATTTTGGTAGTATTCTTGATTTTCTGAGGGTTAAACCACACACCTTTTATATTTGCATTTTGAGGACCAGCAATATCCTTTTCTAAGTCATCCCCAACAAATAAAGTATTTTCCGGTTGTAAATTTAGCTTATCTAATGCTAGTTCGAATATACGTTTATCAGGTTTACTAAATCCCACTTCTTCAGAAATAATGATTGTTTCAAAATACCTATTTAAATTCGTGTTAAATATTTTAGCTTTTTGCCTCTGAGTTGAGCCATTTGTTATAATTCCAACTTTAAAGTGCTTCTTTATTTGATTTAAGAAATGAATAGTATTTTGGTCTATTGAAAAACATCTAGGGAAATTATTATTCCAAAAATCTTGGATGTAATTGCGTGGCAATCTATACCTTGGCGTGAATTCATCAAACAATGATTCTAAAACTGTCGTTTTATTACTTATGCCATATTCTCTTTTATCGTATTCTTTGAATTTCTGTAACATGTTGCTTTTAGCCGCACCATCTACATTTTCATAACACTTTTCTAAAACAATTAAAAATAATGCCTCTACTGCTTTATCCCTATCAAGTAATGTATCATCTAAATCAAACAGCATCGCTTTATAACCCATCAAATAATTTCACAACCTTTCTCGCATGATTTAAATAATCCTTAGTTCACACCTTAATCGTTTACTAAATTAGCAAAAAACTCTAAAGTTTGTGAAGTACACTCTATAATTTCGCTAGCTTTTTTTATATTGAAATTCATTTCCGTTTCCCCTTCTAGTAAGTAGCGAAAGTATATGTTCACACAGTTTAAGAAATCACATGCAGTTCCCAATATTATACATTGGTTTTTTAGAAATATAAATCGTTCAGCTTTTCATACGATAATTTTTTTCAAGCATACAATTATTTTTTCATAAAAAGGAATATGGCTAATCATATTTTTTTGGAGAATACACATTCTTGAAAATGAAGCTAATACGTTAAACGTCCTATGAAGTTCCTATTGTATCTCCACATAAACTCCAGATAGTACGGCTATAATGACTACCAGAGGTGATATTATGAAAAACTATCATATTCTCGTGGTAGAGGACGATCAAGAAATTCAGGAATTAATTAAACAATTTTTAATGACGCAGCATTATACAGTGATAGTCGCTTCAGATGGACTAGAGGGTATGACACAATTTAATAAGCAATCATTTGATTTAATTCTTCTAGATGTCATGATGCCCAATCTTAATGGGTTTGAAGTTTCTAAAATGATTCGAAGTCAGTCAAACGTACCAATTATTATGCTAACTGCGTTGGAAGAAGAGGAAGATCAAATGAAAGGATTCGACCTTGGGATCGATGATTATATAACAAAGCCCTTTTCATTTCATGTTTTGATTAGACGAGTCGAAGCTGTACTTAGAAGAAGTTATGATAAAAATGTAAATAATCATTTGATATTTAAAGAAGTGCGTATTGATGTGGATGCATATAGAGTATATGTAAATGACGTTGAAATTATATTAACGACAAAAGAGTTTGAAATTCTACAACTACTATTTCAAAATGAGAGAAAAGTACTTACAAGAGAAAATATCGTAGAGAAAGTCTGGGGTTACGATTATTTTGGAGAAACACGAATAATTGATACACATATTAAAAACCTACGCAAAAAATTAGCTATCCCTTATATTAAAACAATAAAGGGTATTGGTTATAAAATTGATGAATAGTATTGTGAAACTCATGAAAATGAAGCAAATTACTTATAAACTCTTTATGACTACATCTCTCATTTTATTATCCTTTGCAGTATTGATTTATTTAACTTTATACTTCTTTCTCCCTACGTTTTATGAGCAATATAAAACAGATCAACTTCAAACAGGGATAAACGAAATCATTGATAAGTCTAAAAATCTTACGTTTCAAGATGCGATACCACTTTTTGATGAATACGCCAAAAAAAATAATGCGATGCTTTATCTTCAAAATAAAGAAGGAGTAATTATTTACTCTCCTTCATTTTCTTTTATTCAAAGTGGTGCGCAAAAAACAGTAGTTACTAAAGCAACACGATTCGAGAATGCAAGTACCCTCAGCAATTCATATAATGTTACGAAACCAATTCAATTCCAAGATGGTAGTTTAACGCTTATAGTCTTTGCTACATTTCAACCGATTGATGAAGCTTCACAGGTTTTAGTACGCTTTCTCCCCTATATTAGTATCATTGTGCTCGTTATTGGTATAGGGAGTGCTTATTTTTATTCCAGGTTTATTACGAAGCCACTTATTTATATTAATGAAGGTGCACAAAAGATGGCAAATTTAGATTTCTCCGAAAAAATTGAGGTTCGCTCTACAGATGAGTTAGGAGAATTATCTAATAGTTTGAATGACATGTCTATTAACTTACAACAAGCTATGTTTGATTTAAAAAAAGCAAATGAACAATTAAAAAATGATATTGAAAAAGAAAGAGAAATAGAAACAAAACGAAGAGAGTTTTTTGCGATTGTAGCACATGAATTAAAGTCCCCTCTTACTGTAATGAAAGGATACTTAGAAGGAATGATATACAATATTGGCCCTTATCAAAATCGCGATCAATATTTAAAGAAGAATCATCAAATTATTGAAAGTATGGAACAATTAGTTCGTGAAATTTTAAGCGTATCGAAATTAGAACAACACACCTTCAAACTAAAGGTAGAGAAAGTTAATCTTTCAAAATTAATAGGTACAATTACAAAAGATCTGGAATTTTTTGCTTCTCAAAAAAACATCGAAATAATAAAAGAAATTGATTTTGACCTTTCTATTTATACAGATTGTGCTCTTTTAGAAAAAGCATGTAAAAATATTATACACAATGCGGTGATGTATTCACCCCATAATGAAAAAGTCTATATAAAGTTAAGTGAGGATTCGAAACAAGGTCAAATCAAAATGCAAATTATAAATACAGGTGTCAATATTAAAGATGAAGATTTACAACAAATTTTCAAACCATTTTATCGAATTGAAAAATCAAGAAATCGAAATACTGGAGGAAATGGTTTGGGACTATATATTGTTAAACAAATTCTTGAAACACTAGATATCAAGTATTCAATGAAAAATATGGACCATAGTGTGAAATTTTGCATGAGTATTCCATTATCTAAACATAAAAACAAACAAACTCTCCTTTAAATAGGACGAGTTTGTTTGTTTTTGTAGTAAGTATAAACTTATTAACAGGTTTTTCATTTGATGATATGTATGTTCTTAGAGCTGCTTTTGATAAGCAATCTATGCAAGATCTTCTTGGGAATTTAATAGTTGTTCGCCAATCTACCCTGCATTTACTTAGAAGCTTAGATAAAGAAGCTTGGTCACAAAGAGGAAATGCGAATAATTCTGAAGTTACAGTTCGTGCATTAGCATACATCATTGCTGGTCATGAGCTTCATCATCTTCAAATTATAAAAGAACGTTACCTTGGTTCTGATTTATATCCAGCAACTTAATATTTGAAGAAAATGAGTCCTATTTATGTAGTGCTCTTTTTCAGTATTTATAACGAATTAGCGCTTAGAACCATGGCAATTAAATGTCTTTATTTATAAAATTCACCACATAATATTTATGCTATCCCTTCTTATTCTGTACATAATTTTCTTTAGGCTGATATACTATAAACGCAATAGTTCTGGAAAGGTGATGATAGTATGTATGAACAACAAAATAATAGAGATAGAGATCAAAAAATGATGTTTTCTATGCAAGGAGTTCCCACAAATAAAATTAACATGCATCAATTACCTAAATGGATTAGAATTTTTGGCTATTGTGCGTTTGGTTGGATAATAGTATTTAGTTTAATTATGATTGTAGGTTTAATTCTGCAATAACTATACAGAGTAGGTAAACGGGACGATATTTAGGTCATACATCTAGGTAATGTCCCGTTTTTTATGTGTGATTATCCCATGATATAGGTAACTAAATATAATAAAAAGAACCTGTAGAATATCCTACAAGTTCTTTTTATTATATTATTAAAACGGGAACAACAAACTATTTTAACATTCAGTACAGGGAGACCATTTTGATTATGGCTTGATTTTATTATAAATCAAATATAAGCTTTTGAAAGGTCTGGATTTTGAAAATTATGTGAATTAAAAAGCTACGATGTTTATATTAGATTTCATTTACGACCAACTTCTGCTTACTTAAATACACTGCACGATCTGATTTTTTAGCAACCTCCTGTGAGTGCGTCACAACAATAATGCATTTATTCTCTTTATGTGCAAGTTCTTGAAATAGCTCTATTATATCCATTGCAGTTTCCTCGTCGAGGTTTCCTGTCGGCTCATCTGCAATCAGTAAATCAACATTACAAGATAGTGCTCGAGCAATTGCTACACGCTGTTGTTGTCCGCCGCTTAGTTGCAGGACGTTTCGTTTCGCTTCAACTTCTGTGAGTCCTACCCTTTCTAACAATTCTAATGCTCTTGCTGTTTTATTTTGCACTTTAACACCCGTAATTTCCATTGCTGTTAAGACATTTTGAAGAGCTGTCATATAGGTTATCAAATTATAAGATTGGAAAATTACAGATACATTTTGATTACGGTATCGATCCAAACCAATTTTTCTAATATCTTTACCATTATACAGTACATAACCATTTTTAGGGACATCCAGTCCACAACCTAAGCTCAGAGTTGTGGTTTTACCAGATCCAGATGGTCCTAAAATCGTGTAGAAATGTCCTTTTTGGAAAGAAAAGTTAACATTATCTAGTATCGCTACATTTTTCCCATTACTTTCATAATAATAATCCAAATTTTTAAACTGTAAAATCGTCTCCATATTAAGCCTCCTCATTCATCTTTTAAAAGAATTTGTTTTGGGTTTAAACGTAGAATAGATAATGATGGAAGAAGCGTTGCTATTATAGCAATAGCCAGTCCAATTCCACCCATTTTCCCTACATCTTCTCCTGTTACACTTACATCAATTTTATCAATTGGATCTTCTTTTTGATTTTGTAGAGTACCACCAGATCCAGCCATCATTACAGTACCATGTTGCGAAGTATCTGTTTCTTCGCTTGCAGTAGCAATTTCATTCGAAAGTAAATTATCCCCGATATATTGAGAAACTTTAGCTCCTGTTGTTATGGATAATCCAAATGCTAAAATAGCGACACACACTACTTCTACTACGAATTGCGCTATCAGTTTCCACTTTTTCTCTCCAATAGACAATAGAATTCCCATTTCTTTACGACGTCCTTTAATTGATAGCATAATGATTAATCCTAAAATAATTGCACCTGCAATCGATACAATATAAATAATCATTTGAGAAGTCGAAGAGATATTTTCGATAGGACCAATCATTTGCTTGTACAATGAATCATGCGCATCTAATTTATAATAATTAAAATCAATGTTAGATTTTTTTGCTTCTTTTTTAAATGCATCAATATATTGTGGATCATTCAAGAAATACACGACTTGACCACTACTTATACCTTGGTCTACTTCTAATTTTTTCATAGTTGAATGCGGCATATATAGTTTATTAGCTGGATCCATAATAGGAGGAGCCTGTTGACCCATTGCTTGCTCATTTGTTTCGTAAATGCCGATAATTTCAACCTCAAGAGTTTCCTTCTTATCCCCTGATTGTACTTTAACTTTGTCTCCTACTTTCAAATTGTTTAATTCCGCTAATCGTTTTTCCATTAAAGCTACATTCTGATCCTTCATTTGCTCTGTTATTGGTTTTCCATCAATGATTTTACTTTTTCCGTTTTTAAAGCTTTCTTGTAATGCAGTCTTGCGAACTCCCTCAATCATAAAAGAAGCATTTATATCTATTTCTGTACCAGAGCTTGAACCGCCTCGCGCAGCCGTCATTCCCACTTTACCTTTTCCTTCTTCTTCTCCTTCTGAAGCTCCTACTAGTTTAAGTCCATCAGAAATACCGAAAGTGTTAGCTATGTAATTATAATCTTTTACATACGTGGACTTCGCTAATTGATCTGTTTCTTTTGCATCGAGCTGCGGCGGATTTGGCATTTCTCCAGTTTCCTTAGCTTTTTGACCTATTTTGTCGAAATCAAGACTTAAAGTAACATCTGCACCAAGTTTTTTTCTTGCAGCATCCGCTGCTTTTTTTGATGCATTTTGGATTGTGAAACCTGAAAGAACCAAATTTGTAACAATCAGAAAAACTGCCATCAAAATTAATGATGTTCCTATCCTTTTTTTCATACTGAGAATTGCTCGTTTCATAAAATTCATTTTTCTTACCTCCTTGATAACTTGTATTCTATATAGGTTATCTAGAGTTTATATGGAGCTAATCGGTAGTTTAACTAGAGATATAAGGAGTTTATGTGTAGTTATTCATTTACCTGTTCAAGAAAAACTAGAACACAAATTCAAAAATGCAGTCGTTTTTGAATATTGGTAAGGAGTTAGTCAATTTAA
>NZ_JBNLYC010000065.1:0-24832 GCF_050172015.1 Bacillus sp. GMa5/1
TGAGAATATAGTTTGAAAATTTGAGAGGAGACATATAAAGATGAACAAGAAATTATTTACTTTAGGGATGGTTACAGTTTTAAGTGTAGGTTTAGCGGCATGTAATAGTGCGGATAAAACTTCAGGCGAGCAAAAACAACAGACAAAAGCTACGGAAACGAAAAAAGATGAAAAACGAAAAATTACATATTTAGGTAAAGAATATACAGTGCCAGCAAAAGTAGATAAAATTGCGACAGCTAGTTTAGAGTCAATGGAAGATGCGGCAGTACTTGGAATTAAACCAGTTGGTGCCATTACTGTAGGTGGTAAACTACCAAAATACCTGGAAAAAGAGTTAGAAGGTGCGAAATCTGTTGGTGAGAAAATGCAACCCAATTTCGAAACATTACTACAATTAAAACCAGATGTGATTACATCAAGTACGAAATTCCCAGCAGAAACAGCTGAAAAGTTTACGAAAGTAGCTCCTACATTCCCGGTATCACACGTTTCAACAAATTGGGAAGATAACTTAAAGTTAATGGGAGAATTAACTGGTAAAAAAGATAAAGCAGAAAAAATTATTAAAGACTACAATTCAGACGCTGAAAAAGCAAAAGCAAAACTAGGAGATGAGTTAAAAGATAAAAAAGTACTTGTCATTAGACTAAGAGCAAACGAATTATTCCTATATCCAGAAGGAGTATACTTCAACCCTGTAATTTATAAAGATCTTGGACTAACTGCTCCAGAACAATTGAAAACTGTAAAAGCACAAGAGAAAATTTCATTTGAAAAACTTGCTGAACTTAACCCAGATTATATTTTCTTACAATATGAGGCAAGTGAAAATAAAAATCCAAAAGTGTTAGAAGAAATTGAAAGTAATCCAATTTGGCAAAGTATGAATGCTGCGAAGGAAAAGAAAGTATTTGTAAACGTTGTAGATCCAATGGCACAAGGTGGTACTGCTTGGAGTAAAACTGCCTTCTTAAAAGAAGCAGTGAAAAATTTATCTAAATAATACAATAAGTAAGGTGCGTTGAATGATATGCAGAAAACAAATGCAGTACCAGTAACTATATTATGTATAGCACCCATACTCATCTTATTTACAGTTATACTTTCGATTTTGTATGGGGCGAAAAGTATTGATGCTGAAACAGTGTGGAACGCATTATTTCATTTTGATTCAAGTGATGTAAATCATAATATTATTATTACTTCACGTTTACCAAGGGTAGTTGCAGCTCTTTTAGTCGGAGCATTTCTAGCCATATCAGGAGCACTTATGCAGGGGATGACAAGAAACTATCTTGCATCCCCTTCTATTATGGGTGTGACGGATGGTGCTGCCTTTGTTATTACACTTTGTATGATTTTTCTTCCAGGAATGTCATCAATTGGTATGGTTATATGTTCAATGATTGGTTCTGCACTCGGAGCCGGTATCGTGTTTGGTTTTGGTTCGCTCCTTCAAAATGGCTTATCACCAGTTAGGTTAGCAATTATCGGAACAGTTATTGGAACATTTTTAAGCAGTGTATCGGCTGCCATGGCT
Source organism: Bacillus sp. GMa5/1 (assembly GCF_050172015.1). NCBI lineage: Bacteria > Bacillati > Bacillota > Bacilli > Caryophanales > Bacillaceae > Bacillus > Bacillus sp. GMa5/1. The sequence goes on from NZ_JBNLYC010000065.1 coordinate 1,544, forward strand.
TCGTATTTCCAAATTTCTCAAAATGTTAGTTTTTGGTTTAATGCAAAGTTAGATCAAGTAGATCCTAATATAATTAAAATTACGATACCGTTTGGGATAATTGGAATAATTTTAGCATTGTTAATATCAAAATCTATTACCATTCTTTCATTAGGCGAAGAGGTTTCTATTAATTTAGGACAGCGTACAAAACTAGTTAAAGCGATGGCAATTTTATCGGTAATTTTTTTAACAGGAACAGCAGTTGCTTTAGTGGGGAAAGTTGGTTTTGTAGGTTTAATTATTCCGCACATTACCCGCTTTATAATTGGAGTAGATTATAAATGGATATTGCCATGTGCAGGCGTTATTGGTGGGGTTTTCTTAGCGTTATGTGATGTTTTAAGTAGATTTGTAAATTATCCATTTGAAACGCCAATTGGAGTCGTAACATCTTTAATTGGAATTCCTTTCTTCCTTTATTTAATCCGTACAAGAGGAGGAGAGAGACATGCTTAAAAGTTCAAGTAAACGTTTTGGAATGACGATGGGGATTATTATATTTTTCATACTATGTGCTATTTATATTAGTTTAACAAATGGTACGTTCGACATTACGATTACAGATGTGTTTAAAACACTTTTTAGAATTGATCCAGTACCAGAACATGATTTAGTTATTTTTGAGTTTCGTCTTCCACGTATCATAATTGCTGGATTAGTAGGATTAGGCCTTGGTGTTGCGGGTGCCGTTATTCAAGGGATTACGAGAAATGGATTGGCAGACCCAGGTATTTTAGGAGTAAATGCCGGTGCGGGAACAGCGATCGTCATTTTTATGTTTTTCTTTCAAGGACAATTAAAAAGCACAGACTGGGTTTCTATTATGATGATGCCAATGTTTGGTTTAGTCGGCGGATTAGGTGCTGCTATTATCATCTATCTTTTTTCTTGGAAAAACGGTAAGTTAGATTCGCAGCGACTTTTATTAACAGGGATTGCAATTGGATCAGGATTTGGGGCCTTTTCTATGTACTTATCACTCAAAATGAAGTCAACTGATTTCGAGATGGCTGCAGTGTGGGTTTCTGGAAGCATATATAGTGCGAACTGGAAGTATATTGTGGCTATGTTACCATGGCTTATTATTTTAATTCCACTTATACAAAAGAAAGCATATTTACTAGATTTATTTCAATTGGAAGAAACTAGTATTACAAGTTTAGGTGTTTCAGTAGAAAGAGAGAAATCGATTTTATTATTAAGCAGTATCGGGCTTGTGAGTGCATGTGTTGCTGTTTCAGGGAGTATCGGTTTTATTGGCTTAATGGCACCGCATATAGCGAAAAGACTTGTCGGTATTCAACATAAGTATATAATTCCCACGTGCGGCGTAATCGGAATGTTTCTTGTAATTGCCTCAGACTTTATTGCAAAAACAGTTTTCACACCTGTAGAGTTACCAGTTGGAATCGTTATTTCTATTGTCGGTGTACCGTATTTCTTATATTTACTTTATAAGGCGAAAGCGTAAGAGGAGGAATAAAAGTGAGTATTTTAAGTGCAAAAAATTTAGAAACAAGTTATGAAAAGCTTACAGTGTTTCGCGATTTAAATGTGGAAATACAAGAAGGAAAAGTAACGACAATTATAGGTCCGAACGGTTGCGGTAAATCAACATTGTTAAAAACAATGGGAAGAATTTTAAAACACAAAAGCGGAAAAGTATATTTGCAAGGGCAAGATTTACATACAATTTCAACGAAAGAAATTGCGAAGCAGTTAGCTTTACTCCCGCAAACTCCAATTGCACCAGGTGAACTTAAAGTGGAAGAATTAATTTCTTATGGACGCTATCCACATCGAAATAACGTAAATAAGTTGACGACAAAAGATAAAGAAATGATTGATTGGGCATTAAATATAACGAAAACTTCTGAATTTCGAACGAGACAAATTGCAAATTTATCAGGTGGTCAAAGACAAAAGGTATGGCTAGCGATGGCATTAGCACAAGAGACAGAAGTGTTGCTATTAGATGAGCCAACTACATACCTTGATATGTCTCATCAATTAGATGTATTACAAATTGTGGAGAAGTTAAATAAAGAACATAATTGTACGGTTGTTATGGTATTACATGATATCAACCATGCAGCAAGGTTTTCAGATGAAATTATTGCAATGAAGGAAGGAGAAATTGTTACAACTGGTAGCCCAGAAGAAATCATTACAAATGAAGTATTAAAAGAAGTATTTCATATTGATGCACGTGTCATGATAGATCCGTATAACGGGGCTCCTGTTTGTTTCGGTTATGATAGCGTTGTATCTCAAGAAGAAAAAATCGAAATATATGTAACAAGTTAAAAAGGGGGGGATAGGGTGAATACTACAGTTGAAAAACAGCAGATTATAACATCTAATACAGAACAGTGGAAAATGTATTCAAAATTAGAAGGTAAGGAATATCAAATTCATATTTCAAAGCCGAGGCAACCAGCACCGGATTCAGGATATCCTGTCATTTATGTATTAGATGGCAATGCCTTTTTTCAAACATTTCATGAAGCAGTTAAAATACAATCAGTAAGAGCGGAAAAAACCGGTGTTTCACCAGCTGTTATAGTAGGATTGGGTTATCCAATTGAAGGCGCATTTTCAGGGGAAGAAAGATGTTATGATTTTACGCCTAGCGTAATTTCAAAAGATGCCCCTTTAAAACCAGACGGTAAACCGTGGCCTAAAACAGGAGGAGCACATAATTTCTTTACTTTTATTGAAGAAGAACTGAAACCACAAATTGAAAAGAATTTTGAGATCGATAAAAGTAAGCAAACGTTATTTGGACATTCTTTAGGTGGACTATTTGCTCTTTATATACTATTTACAAACTTAAATGCTTTTCAAAATTATTTTATTAGTAGTCCATCTATATGGTGGAATAACCAATCCGTACTTGAAAAAGAAGAGAACCTTATACATGAATTAAACAATGCTAAGTTTGAAACAGGAGTGTTCCTTACAGTTGGGTCACTAGAACGAGAGCATATGGTTGTAGGCGCAAATGAATTATCAGAGCGCCTTCTCCAAGTAAACCACGATAAACTTAAATTTAAGTTTTATGAAGCTGAAGGGGAGAATCATGCATCTGTTGTGCCGACTTCTTTAAGTAAAGGATTGAGATTTATTAGTTACGTATAGGAAAAAAGGTTATGGATGAAACATTCCATAACCTTTTTTGATATGTAGAATTGTCCTTTTTGAAAGTTTTGTTTCAACTTTTCGTCTAAAGAGACAAAAAGTTGTCACAAAACGGTCACAATTAGCATAAACATAAAATAGACGAAATGAACTTATTTCCAAAAAGGCTTGGTTTATTCCGATCATGATTTGTAGAGCTGAAAAAGTATGGATTAAAAGTTCACTATATTCCCAAGGAGGTAGATCGTATGAAAACTATTCTTGCTATCGCTGGACTTATTTGGGTTCTATCGCATGGCATCCCAATTTATGAAGGAGAACAAATTCGCAGTGCTCTGAATAAAAATTTTAATGAATATCATATCATTGACCGGCAAGATAATGTTGTAACAGTTCGAGTAAATGACTGTTTTCATACGGTAACCGTTGAAGGAACTTCAGTAGTGAATGATACAAAAGTATGCGATCAGCAATAATCATATATGGAAAGAAAAAACTCTTGGATTAAATAGCTGAAAATTAAGTTTTTAATATTATAGACAAAGAATAAGCGGGGGCGGGTAATCCCCGCTTATTCTTGTTTCATTTTATTGAACTTTGATGAGAGATATAATGATTTTTTTGAAAAAAAGAAAGGGTATACTGAAAATTGAGATTAAGAAGCTAATGCGTTGTTAAGAATAATCATAAAGCGGAAATATACTCATATGGGGTATCATACATAGATAATTAATGCTATAATTGGTATACTCGTAAAAGCAATTGTTTTATTGGATGAAGAGAAACTTTAAGAAGGTGATAATATGGGTCATAAAGAGCATGAAGCGGTAACACATAGATCAGAAAAAGAAAAAGAACAAATTATAAATAGATTAAAGAGAATTGAAGGACAGGTCCGCGGTATTCAAAATATGATTGAAAATGATCGTTATTGCGTGGATATTTTAGTGCAAATTTCAGCAATTAATGCAGCGATGAAAAAAGTAGGAATGGGTGTATTAAAAAACCATACAAGTCATTGTGTTTCAGGTGCTATTAAAGATGGCAATGGTGACGAAGCAATTGAAGAATTAATGACTGTATTTGAACGTTTTTCAAAAGCGTAAAAACAAGCTAGTATGTCACTGGCTTGTTTTTTTGTTTACCTTCATAATAAGGTTTCGGGGTATTGATGTGAAAAAGTGTGTGTAAAATAAACTTTTAGAAAATAATTGAAAAATCATGATATAAAACCATTGATTACCTTAGGGGGGTATGGTAAGATGTAATTGTGATTAACAAAGAATGAAGAAACAAGAGGAGGATTTTAAATGGAACAGTTAACATTACAAGTTGAAGGTATGTCTTGTGGACATTGTGTAAATGCTATCGAAAGCAGTGTGAAAGAGCTAAACGGTGTTGAACAAGTGAAGGTTCAATTAGCAGAAGGAACTGTTGAAGTTACTATCGACTCGTCTGCCGTAACATTAAAAGATATCGTTGCTGTAATCGAAGACCAAGGATACGATGTTCAATAATTATTTTTAGATATGGAAATAAATCGTACTTTAAATGAAGTACGATTTATTTTGCTAATAATTATACCTCATAAGGGTATATAGAGGTGAGAGACATGAATGAAAAAAAAGAGGCCAATCTTCAAATATCAGGAATGACATGTGCGGCATGTGCAAATAGAATTGAAAAAGGTCTAAAAAAAGTAGAAGGTGTTCATGAGGCGAATGTAAATTTTGCACTTGAAAAAACAAAAATAATGTACGATCCAACTAAAACAAATCCGCAACAGTTTAAAGAAAAAGTTGAATCGTTAGGATATGGAATTGTAAGTGATAAAGCTGAATTTACTGTTTCAGGAATGACATGTGCAGCATGTGCAAATAGAGTTGAAAAGCGTTTAAATAAGTTAGATGGTGTGAACAAAGCGACAGTAAATTTTGCTTTAGAATCAGCTACAGTAGACTTTAATCCTGATGAAGTTAATGTAAATGAAATGAAGAGTGCGATTACGAAGCTAGGATATAAATTAGAAGTGAAACCAGATGATCAAGATGCATCAACTGATCATCGATTACAAGAAATTGAAAGACAAAAGAAGAAGTTTATTATTTCGTTTATTTTATCTTTCCCATTATTGTGGGCAATGGTTAGTCATTTCTCATTTACGTCGTTTATTTATTTACCGGATATGTTAATGAACCCTTGGGTGCAACTAGCACTTGCAACCCCTGTTCAATTTATCATTGGTGGACAGTTTTATGTTGGAGCTTATAAAGCGTTACGTAATAAAAGTGCGAATATGGATGTTCTCGTGGCGCTTGGAACGTCGGCCGCGTATTTCTATAGTGTATATTTAAGTATTCAATCTATTGGTTCTTCGAAACATATGACAGATTTATATTTTGAAACGAGTGCGGTACTTATTACATTAATTATTTTAGGTAAATTATTTGAAGCGAAAGCAAAAGGGCGCTCATCAGAAGCAATTAAAAAATTGATGGGTTTACAAGCGAAGACAGCTACAGTTGTGCGAGATGGAACAGAAATAAAAATTTTGATTGAAGAAGTAATAGCTGGTGATATCGTCTATGTAAAGCCTGGTGAAAAAATACCAGTAGATGGTGAGATTGTAGAAGGAAAGTCAGCAATTGATGAATCGATGTTAACGGGTGAAAGTATTCCTGTTGATAAGTCAATTGGGGATGTAGTAATAGGTTCGACAATAAATAAAAATGGATTTTTAAAAGTGAAAGCAACTAAAGTAGGAAGAGATACTGCATTAGCTCAAATTATTAAAGTAGTAGAAGAGGCACAAGGTTCAAAAGCTCCTATTCAAAGGGTAGCAGATCAAATTTCAGGTATTTTCGTACCGTTTGTAGTTGTGATTGCGATTATCACATTTGCAGTATGGATGATATTTGTTACACCTGGTGATTTTGGCGGAGCACTTGAGAAAATGATAGCAGTACTTGTTATCGCTTGTCCATGTGCATTAGGTCTTGCAACGCCTACATCTATTATGGCAGGGTCAGGAAGATCAGCAGAGTATGGTATTTTATTTAAAGGTGGAGAGCATTTAGAAGCAACGCACCGATTAGATACGGTTATTTTAGATAAAACGGGTACAGTGACAAATGGGAAACCGGTGTTAACAGATGTAATGGTAGCAGATGGATTCCATAAAGCAGAAATACTACGTTTAGTAGGTGCGGCAGAAAAAAATTCTGAACACCCACTTGCAGAAGCAATTGTAGAAGGAATTAAAGAAAAGAAAATTGATATCCCAAGCTCAGAAACGTTTGAAGCGATTCCGGGATTCGGTATCGAATCCGTTGTAGAAGGGAAACAATTATTAATTGGTACACGTCGATTAATGAAGAAATTCGATATTAATATTGAAGAAGTTTCTAAATCGATGGAAGCGCTAGAACGAGAAGGAAAAACAGCAATGCTTATTGCAATCGATAAAGAATATGCTGGTATAGTTGCCGTTGCAGATACTGTAAAAGATACTTCAAAAGCAGCTATCGCAAGACTGAAAAAAATGGGTCTAGACGTTGTGATGATTACAGGAGATAATACACAAACTGCTCAGGCAATTGCAAAGCAAGTTGGTATTGATCACGTAATTGCAGAAGTATTGCCAGAAGGAAAAGCAGAAGAAGTGAAAAAACTGCAAGCAAATGGTAAGAAAGTAGCGATGGTTGGAGACGGGATAAATGATGCTCCTGCTCTTGCTACAGCGAACATTGGTATGGCAATTGGAACGGGAACGGATGTAGCGATGGAAGCAGCGGATATAACGTTAATCCGCGGTGACTTAAATAGTATTGCTGATGCGATCTTTATGAGTAAAATGACGATAAGAAATATTAAACAAAATTTATTCTGGGCATTAGCTTATAACGCGTTAGGAATTCCAATTGCGGCATTAGGTTTCTTAGCCCCTTGGGTTGCTGGAGCAGCGATGGCATTTAGTTCTGTATCCGTTGTATTAAATGCATTACGATTACAAAGAGTTAAATTAAAATCTTAAAGAGCTACATTAAGTAATTGAATAGAATTAAAAAACAATACTTTGAATAAGTATTGTTTTTTTGTTCGTATAGAAATTAAAACGATATAATAAAGCAGAAATATAGAATCGTATGTAGTAGAAAAGTTAAGAGGTAGTTTCGTAAGGAGACTTATATATGTTAAAAGATATTATAATTAGAACATTCGAGAAAGAAGATTTAGATCAAGTATTACAATTGTTCTATGAAACAGTTCATACGGTTAATGCAAAAGATTATAATGAGTTACAGCTACAGGCGTGGGCACCGGAGCGACTAGATAGAGAAAATTGGTTACAGTCTTTAGAAAAGAATATTAGCTATGTAGCGGATCATAAAGGTGTGATTGCGGGGTTTGGGGATTATAACGATGATCGTTACGTAGATCGTTTATTTACGCATAAAGATTATCAAGGGAAAAGAGTCGCTTCATACATACTACAGAAGTTAGAAAAAGAAGCAGTGAACCTAGGGCATAGGGAGATATATACAGAGGCGAGCATTACCGCAAAACCTTTTTTTGAAAGTAAAGGTTTTATTTGCATAAAAGAACAAAAGAAACAACATAATGGTCAGATTTTTATTAATTATGTTATGAAAAAAATATCCTTCTCATAAATGAGAAGGATATTTTTCATTATTTTACAGCTTCTTTTAGTTCTTTACCAGCTTTGAAAGCAGGTACTTTAGAAGCTGCGATTTGCATTTCTTCACCAGTTTGTGGGTTACGGCCTGTACGAGCAGCTCTTTCACGAACTTCGAATGTACCGAATCCGATAAGTTGTACTTTTTCACCAGCAGCTAAAGTGTTAGTGATTGATTCTACTACAGTTTGTACAACTACAGTAGCTTCTTTTTGAGAAATCTCAGCATTTTGTGCTACGTTTTTAATTAATTCTGTTTTGTTCATGTTTTTCACCTCATATGTAAATAATGCTATTTAAGTTGTTATTATAACGTATAAAACATTCGAGAACAAGTGTACGTACATATATTCGCAAAAAAAATGAAATTTGTAATATTTTTTAGGGCACTTTATAGACATTCCATTTAAGCGGACAGAGATTTGTTCTTCATTTCAGTCTTCTCTTGATGAGTAGGTAGTTTCTTATTATAAGTTATGAAGTAAGGTAGTGCTACAAATAACATACCTCCTACTAAATTTCCAAAGAAAACAAAAATAAAGTTTGGAAAATATTCAGCCCAAGTGAAATGACCGGCAAAAATGGCGGCTGGGATGACAAACATATTGGCTACAACGTGTTGAAATCCAATCGCAACAAAAGTCATAACCGGGAACCAAATACCGATAATCTTTCCGATAAATTCTTTACTTCCCATACTGAGCCAAACAGCTAAACAAACGAGCCAATTACATCCGATTGCAGAAATAAATGCTTGCAATGGTGTATCTTGTAGTTTCGCTTGAGCGATAGAAATAGTTTTTGCTAAAAAAGCTCCTTCAGTTAAGCCAACGATATGACCGAAAAAGTAGGCTACAAATACAGCCCCTATGAAATTGCTAAATGTAACAATAACTAAATTTCGTATGAAATAAAATAAAGTAATTTTCTTTTGAAGCCAGGCCATAGAAACTGTCATCATGTTACCAGTTACTAGTTCACCGCCTGCAAGAATAACGAGAATAAGGCCAATAGGGAATACAGCAGCGCCTAGAAAACTAGTAAATGATCCCCAAGCCTTTGGCATTGTTCCAATAACATGAATATCGAGTAAATACCCTAATGCTATAAAAGCACCGCCAAAAAAACCGAGAATTAACATAGGGAGTAATGATAAATGAGCTTTTTTTCTTCCGGAATTAGCAGCAAGTTCCGTAATTTCTTCTGGTGTAAATACAGACATGAATAACCCCTCCGTAATAAAATGATGGAATGAATAGAAAAAATTTCGAAAATCTATGTATTATAAAAATATGTTATGACTTCTGTATAAAATTGTCAAAGTGAATAGAGAGGGAATTACATATTGATAACATTGTTCATGTTGTCACATGAATGTAACAATAAGGATTTAAAGTGTTTCTAGAGGTGAAAACATGAATACGAATCATGTAAAAAAAGAACGAAAAAAATCAATCGTAAAGATATTTATTATTAGTTTTATAAGTATATTAATGATACCAGTAAGTTTGTATTATTATGCGACAGAAATAGAACGAAAACTAGTAACAGTTACGTGGAATGAAATAGAAGCTTCTACAATTCCTAAAGAGTTTAATAATAAAAAAATATTGCAGTTTTCAGATGTACATTTAGGACCAGAGTTTACACTGAAACAACTTGAACATTTAGTGGAGAAGATGAATGAATTACATCCAGATATAGTAGTTTTTACCGGAGATTTAATAGATAAATTTGGGTCTTATAGTGCGGAAAGAGAAGAAGCGAAGGTTATTTTGCAGAAAATTTACGCTCCCTTAGGGAAATATGCTGTGTTTGGGAATCATGATAGGGGCGGGGGCGGTAGTTTATTTTACAAAAAATATATGGAAGAAGCTGGTTTTTCTGTATTAGTAAATGAAGTGCAGAAAATTAAAGTGGAAAACGGCAAATATATTATAATATCAGGTTTGGATGATTTTCTATTAGGGAAGCCGCAAATAGATTCAACTTTAAAAAACTTGAAACAAAATGATTTCAACATGTTATTAGTACATGAGCCGGATGTTGTAACCAAAATAAATCGTTACCCAGTTGATCTTCAACTGTCAGGACATAGTCACGGAGGACAAGTCCAAATTCCTTTTGTAGGTCCGTTAATTACTACCAAACTAGCTGAGCACTACGTTGAAGGTATGTATGAAGTAGAGGGGAAGAGTAAGCCGTTATATTTATATGTAAATCGTGGCATTGGGACTACTAGGATGCCTGTTAGATTTTGTAGTGTACCTGAACTTTCAATTTTTGTGTTGAAGCAAAATAGTAACTAGAATATTTAACAATATGATTCCAAGGAACGTGCGATGTTGGTCGATGGAAAAGAGTTTCTTAAAACTTTAGATGTGACAAAGTAATTTTCATAAGTAAAAAACAACAATAGGACCTATAAAGGGGCCTATTGTTGTTTTTATCCTGCATTGATTGCCCATAAATGTCCGATTGATGAGGGCTAATTATAGTTTTACTTTGTTATTTTTGCAAGGAAAGACCATCAAAATATGTTCTATAGTTACTAGAGAATTCAAAGTTGTTTTTTGCATCCCAATTAATAGACCAAGACATTAGGCCGCGGAATGCAGGATAGCCACTCTGGTTAGAAAGTTTATACTTTCCTCCGAATGGAACTCCTTTAATGATATAATTTAAAGCTTTTTTCATTTCAGTTGGCGAAATGTATCCACCACTTGGAGCTGCCGCTGGTGCTGCTGGAAGCCCAATCATGACTTGATCTGAACGAAGAGCTGGGAAAATGTTATTTGCATTACCACCTACAGGAAAACCATGTAAGAGCATATCTGCCATAGCGACCTCGTAGTCTGCAGTACCTTGATTGTAGTTATTACCGTCCATTCCAATCCCGCTACCAGCGTTGTAGTGTTGAACGTGAATGTATGTTAGTTTATCTTTCACTCCGTAAATAATTGGTAAATATGCACCCCATATGCTTCCATATGCGCTATATCCGCCTTGAACATAAGCTGTTTCAGGCGCCATGCTTAATAGAAAATCTGGACCATAATGATCTGAGATTGTTCGAATAGCTGAAATAAGATTTACGATTTGAGGGGTAGTTGGGTTTTTGAAGTTAGTGTCATTTCCGTTTAAGTAAATACCTGATTCAAGGTCAATATCTATTCCGTCAAAACCGTATTTATCGATCAGAGATTGTATGGAATTAATAAAACGATCCTTAGCGGCATTGTCAGGAAGTAAAACGACCCCATTTTGTCCACCTATTGAAAGAACTACTTTCTTTCCTTTACTTTTTAAATAAGAAATATCTGATTTGAATTCTGCATCTGTACCATACACAGGAGAAAATTCAACAGTGGAACGATCACCACCAGTTTCACCAAAAGATACATTGATTACATCCCATTTTGGTGAAACGTCTTTTAATTTAATAATGCCAGTACCGTTATCAAAATTATGCCAGTATCCAACGAGTAATTTTGAACCTAAATTGTTTGCTGCTTGTGCTTGGAAAGGGGATAACGGTAGAAGTAAGAACATTACTAAAATACAACAAAAAAATTTGAACTTGTTTAACATATCAACACTCCTATACAAAAAGTTGTCTAGATGTATAATCTTGTTTATTTAATAATATCTGAAAATTCTTTCTTTTGTAAAGGGACTATAATTTTCTCAACAATTGTGTATGGGAAAGTATTAAACCTAATGTAATAATTTTTGAAGGAGGTTGAATTTTAATTGTTGAATTCAGAATATTTTGATATATTTTAAAGTATAGGACAAAATCTTTCGCACAGTACTCTTACATAAATTTCAAAATTTAGTTTGGAAGGGGATGTACAAGATTTGGATAAAAACCTAAAGAAAGACCTCAAAATACGCCACATTACAATGATTTCAATTGGCGGTGTAATAGGGGCTGGTTTGTTTGTTGGAAGTGGTGCAGTTGTACATTCGGCAGGACCAGGTTCTATCGTTTCATATGCATTAGCAGGACTTCTAGTCATTTTCGTCATGAGAATGCTAGGAGAAATGGCAGCTGTTAATCCGACAAGTGGTTCATTTGCAACGTATGCAAAAGAAGCGATTGGTCCTTGGGCGGGTTATACAATAGGCTGGTTATACTGGTTTTTTTGGGTAATTGTTATTGCAATAGAAGCCACAGCAGGTGCTGGTATTATCCAATATTGGATTCCACAAATACCGCTTTGGTTATTAAGTTTAATATTAACAATTTTATTAACGCTGACGAACGTTTTTTCGGTGAAATCATTTGGAGAGTTTGAATATTGGTTTTCTTTTATTAAAGTAATAAGTATTGTTTTGTTCCTTTGTCTAGGTCTTGCTGTTATTTTAGGATTTGTTCCAGGAACAGAAGCACCCGGCACTTCGAATTTAATTGGACAAGGTGGATTTATGCCAAACGGTATAAGTTCGGTACTGCTTGGAATTACTGTCGTTATATTTTCATTTATGGGATCAGAAATTGTAGCGGTAGCCGCAGGTGAATCTGCAGAACCTGTAAAAGCAGTAAAAACAGCAACAAACAGTGTGATTTGGCGTATTCTTGTATTTTTTATTGGGTCTATAGCGGTAGTTGTTACGCTACTGCCATGGAATTCAGCAAACATATTAAAAAGTCCATTTGTAGCTGTATTGGAACATATAGGAATACCAGCTGCGGCACAAATTATGAATTTTATCGTTTTAACAGCTGTACTCTCTTGTTTAAATTCGGGTTTATATACAAACTCAAGAATGCTTTTTTCGATGGCAGAAAGAGGAGATGCTCCAAAGGCGTTTTTGAAATTGAACAGTAGTGGTGTTCCAGTTCGGGCCGTTTTATTTGGAACTTTCTTCGCTTATATTGGCGTTGTGTTTAGTTACATTTCTCCAGATAAAGTCTTTTTGTTTTTAGTGAATGCATCTGGCGGGATTGCGTTACTAGTTTATCTCGTTATTGCAGTTTCGCATTTAAAGATGCGTAAAAAAATGGGGAAAGTGGAACAACAAAATTTGAAAGTGAAAATGTGGCTTTTTCCGTATGTAACGTATGTTACAATTGTTGCTATTATAGCAGTTTTAGTTGCGATGTTCGCAATTGATACTTTACGTTCACAAGCACTTTTAACAATGTTTGTTACTGTTCTTATCATACTTTCTTATTTTATTTTTAATAGAAATAAAAATAGCACAGTTTTGAATCCTAAAAGTAAGAATGAGGAATCTGTTCGATTCTAATTTTCTAATTTTCTAATTTTCGAAGAGAGTTACACCCAGTCATTGCTATAAAAGAATCATATATAATCATAGAAACAAGTAATTACTATTGTCATAGTGGATATAAACTTTTTTCTTGACTTTTTATACGAAGGCGAGCAAAATGGTAAAAAAGGAAGGGGGGATGATAATGGAAGAGTACGTATTAGAGCTGTATAACCTGTTATATACGACAGAATGGCAAGATATTGTTTCGTTTCTAGGAATCGTATTTTGCATGAAAATTGTAATTGTATATATGGAAGAGCAAGGTATGTTCTATTCCTTCTCATCCCCGTTCGATATGCAGCGCGAGCCGTTGCTAAACTATGCCAATGTGAATTACGAACAAATTCCTTTTGTTATTTTCTTTATGATTCGATTTATTACAGCAATTGTAAGGAAAAAGGAAAGTGACGATGAAGAGTGCCACTCAACTTGTAATATAGCGAATGTTTTTTAAGCTAAATACAAGGAGGAGATTTATATGTGGTTTCGATTTCTTATGATTGGTTTCTTTTCATTAACAGCAATTTCTTTAATGGGATATCAAGTGTCTGAAATTTTTCAAGCATATAGCGATACATTTTTTAACAAAAACTAATCGCGTTGCTATTTGAATAATAAAGCGATAAAATCCTTCTTAAGAAGTTTTATTAAGAAGGATTTTTTCTTTGTCTTATCTTGCTGTGTCAAACTATTGTCACATTTACACTGTGAATAGTATGTTAAAATAGTGAGGTTACGTATACATATTTGAAGGAAGAGGGAGTGACCATTTTGGTGGATCAATCAACAAATCAGAAAAGCTATGCTCCTATTGTGATAACGCTTTCTGTAATTGTAAATGCGATTATTTTATTTTTGTTCTTTGGACCTGTTGGCTATGAAGGAGAATTACATTTTGATGTAACAATTTTACCAATGTTAAATGCAATTTTTAATAGCTTTACGTTCGTATTCTTATTAGCAGCTCTATACTCTATTATTAAGAAGAATGTGAAAATGCACCGTGGTTTCATCCTGGCAGCATTTACAACGACGTTGCTATTTTGTGTTTCTTATTTATCTTATCATTACTTAGCGCCAGCAACACATTTTGGCGGAGAAGGATTCATTAAATATGTGTATTTCATCATTTTAATTACACATATTATCCTGGCGGCAATTATTGTACCGCTTGCATTGTTTGCACTTGTATTTGGTTTTACAAATCAATTAACACGTCATCGTAAAATTGTACGTTGGACGATGCCGATTTGGTTATATGTAAGTTTATCTGGTGTTATTGTTTACTTAATGATCTCACCTTATTACCAATAAAAAATCTCAGCCTGTAGGCTGGGATTTCTTTATTAAGCAAATATTTTTGTGAAATGAAAAAAATATGGTATACAAAAGTATAGTTGCTTTTCATATAGAAGGGATGGTAAAGGAATATGCAAAATTTTGTATTTCGTAATCCAACGAAACTTATTTTCGGTAAAGGTCAATTAGAGCAGTTAAAAACTGAAATTCCACAGTTCGGTAAAAAAGTTCTTCTCGTATACGGGGGAGGCAGCATTAAAAGAAACGGTATTTATGATAATGTAATTTCTATTTTAAAGGATATAAATGCAGAAGTATTTGAATTGACAGGTGTTGAACCGAATCCACGTGTATCAACTGTAAAGAAAGGGATTCAAATTTGTAAAGAAAATGGTGTTGAATTTATTTTAGCAGTTGGTGGAGGAAGTGTGATCGACTGTACGAAGGCAATTGCAGCTGGTAGTAAGTACGATGGAGATGTATGGGATATTGTAACGAAAAAAACATTTGCTAATGAGGCATTACCATTTGGTACTGTACTTACTCTTGCAGCAACAGGATCTGAAATGAATGCAGGCTCGGTAATTACAAACTGGGAAACGAATGAAAAGTATGGATGGGGTAGCCCAGTTACTTTCCCGCAGTTTTCAATTTTAGATCCAGTTCATACTACTTCTGTACCGAAAGATCAAACAATTTACGGTATGGTAGATATTATGTCGCACGTATTAGAACAATATTTCCATCATGGAACGAATACAGAACTACAAGATCGTTATTGTGAAGCTGTTTTAAAAACAGTAATTGAGACAGCACCTAAGCTTTTAAGTGATTTAGAAAATTATGAGCATAGAGAAACTATTTTATATTGTGGTACTATGGCGTTAAACGGCATTTTAGCGATGGGAGTAAAAGGAGATTGGGCGACTCATAATATTGAGCATGCAGTTTCTGCTGTTCATGATATACCACACGGGGGTGGCCTTGCGATTTTATTCCCGAACTGGATGAAACATGTTGTAGAGGAAAATGTAAGTCGTTTTAAACAGTTCGCTATTCGTGTATTTGATATAGAAACAGATGGCAAAACAGATAAAGAAGTGGCTTTAGAAGGAATTAAGGCACTGCGTCAATTTTGGACTTCAATTGAAGCGCCAGCAACATTAGCTGATTACGGTATTGGAGAAAATGAAATTGATATAATGGCTAATAAAGCGATGGCGTATGGTGAATTTGGTAACTTTAAAAAATTAAATAAAGATGATGTTTTAAGTATATATAAAGCTTCTTTATAAGTGAATTTAGAAAAGAAACCTATTTGATTGTTTAATCGAATAGGTTTCTTTTTGCTGTTTATAAATGTTTATGGGTGTTTTTGATTATTTTTGATTGTTTGTGGTTGATTTTTGTGACCGTTTTCATTATACTGTAATCAAAGAAGAGGTGAATAAAATGTTAACTCCTGAACGTCATCAAATGATATTGCAACTTGTAAAAGAACAGAAAGTTGTAAAATTACAGCAATTAGTTGAAAGAACAGAAAGCTCTGAGTCGACAATTCGCCGTGATTTAGCACAATTGGAAAAGCAAAGGTTATTAAAAAGAGTTCATGGTGGTGCCGCTGTTTTAACAGGAAAAGGGCAAGAACCAACGATGGTTGAAAAATCATCCAAAAACATTCAAATAAAACAACAAATTGCTAATTATGCGGCTAGCGTTATTGAACAAGGTGATTGTATTTATTTAGATGCAGGAAGTACAACATTTGAAATGATTCCATTTTTAATAAATAAAGATGTGACTGTCGTTACGAATGGACTTATGCATATTGAAGCTTTAGTTGAAAATAATATTCGTGCGTATTTACTAGGTGGAATGATGAAGAGTAGGACGAAAGCTTTAATCGGTGCTATGGCACAGGAAAGTATGCAGAAGTATCGTTTTGATAAATGTTTTTTAGGTGCAAATGGTGTACATGAACAGCTTGGCTTTACAACGCCAGATCCAGAAGAAGCGCTCTTAAAACAAATGGCATTAACATTAGCAAACGAAGGATATTTCTTAATTGATGAAAGTAAGTTTTCAGAAGTTGCATTTGCGAAAATTGCAAATGTTGAAGAAGCAAATATTATTACAAACCATTTAGAAATTGATTTAGAAAAATATAAAAGACAAACCAATGTAATTGAGGCTGATAAACAATGATCTATACAGTTACTTTAAACCCATCTATTGATTATGTAGTACAAGTTAATTCCTTTGATTTAGGCGCAGTCAATCGAGCGGAGAAAGATATGAAGTTTCCTGGAGGAAAAGGGATTAATGTTTCTCGCGTTCTCCATCGTTTAGGTGTGGAAAATATAGCACTTGGATTTACTGGTGGATTCACCGGTCAATTTATTAAAGGTGTATTACAGGCGGAAGGCGTAATGACAAACTTCATCCAAGTAGACGGAGATTCCCGAATTAATGTGAAAATAAAAGGGCAAGAAGAGACAGAATTAAATGGGCAAGGTCCTAATGTGACAAATGAGCAATTTGAACAATTAATGAAACAAATCGAAAGTATGAAGCAGGGAGATTGCGTTGTGCTAGCTGGAAGTGTACCTGCATCTATCCCAACTACCTTTTATGAATCAATCGCAGCGCTCGGAGCTGAAAAAGGTATTCGAGTAGTAGTCGATGCGAGTGGAAGTGCACTGCAGCATGTAATTAAAAATAAGCCATTTTTAATTAAGCCAAACCATCATGAACTTGGTGAGTTGTTTGGAGTGGAGCTTTCAACAGTAGAGGACGTTTTACCTTATGGAAGAAAATTAATTGAACAAGGTATAAAACATGTTATCGTATCGATGGCTGGAGAGGGAGCTTTATTATTTACGGCAGAAGGTATATATGAAGCGACTGTTCCAAAAGGTGTTGTAATTAATTCAGTTGGGGCCGGAGATTCTCTTGTTGCAGGGTTTGTAGGCAAATATGAACAGACAAAAGATATTGAAAAGGCATTTCAATACGGCGTTGCAACAGGGAGTGCAACAGCATTTTCAGCTGATTTATGTAAGAAGGAAAAAGTAGAAGAATTATTGTCGCAAGTAATTGTAGCTAAGCGATAGGGGGAAGCAACATATGAAAATTACAGAACTATTAAAAAGAGATACAGTCATTATGGATTTGACAGCTTCAAATAAAGAAGCTGTCATAGATGAATTAGTTGAGAAATTAAATGGGGCAAATCGTTTAAATAGTAAAATGGAATTTAAAGAAGCTATTTTAAAGCGGGAGTCCCAAAGTACGACTGGAATAGGGGAAGGTATTGCAATACCTCATGCGAAGACAAAGGCTGTTAAACAACCATCGATTTGTTTTGGTAGAAGTGTAAGCGGTATCAATTATGAGTCGCTTGACGGACAGCCAGCACACTTATTCTTTATGATTGCTGCAAGTGAAGGAGCGAATAATACTCATTTAGAAACGTTGTCTCGTTTATCGACATTATTAATGGATGAAGGATTTCGCAAGCAACTATTAGAAGCAAAGGATGAAAGTGAGCTTCTTCAACTATTTGATGAAAAAGAGAATGAAAAAGAAGAAGAGATTGAAGTCGCAAAACCAGAAGTAAATGAACCGTACGTACTTGCTGTTACAGCTTGTCCAACTGGAATCGCTCACACATATATGGCAGCGGATAGCTTAAAAGCAAAAGCGACAGAGTTAGGAATAGCGATTAAAGTTGAAACAAACGGATCGACAGGTATTAAAAACGGTTTAACGAAAGAGGATATTGAACGTGCAACAGCTATTATTGTTGCGGCGGATAAACAAGTAGAAATGAATCGTTTTGCTGGTAAACATGTCATTCAAGTACCAGTCGCTGATGGGATTAGAAAAACGGAAACACTTCTTAATCGAGCTGTAAAGCAAGATGCACCAATCTTTAAAGGTGTAAAAGAAGATGGAAAGGCAGAAAGTACGGAAAAAGAAAAAGGATTAGGAATTTATAAGCATTTAATGAATGGCGTAAGTAATATGCTTCCGTTCGTTGTTGGCGGCGGGATTTTAATAGCGCTAGCGTTTTCGTTTGGTGGTATAAAGGCGGAAGGTCCTTTAGCTGAATTGTTCATGTCAATTGGTGGAGGAAAAACAGGTGCGTTTTTATTCCTTGTACCAATTTTAGCTGGATTTATTGCAAGTTCTATTGCTGATCGTCCTGGTTTTATGCCTGGTGTTGTAGGTGGATTTTTAGCGGCGAATGCGAATGCTGGCTTTTTAGGTGGATTAATTGCTGGTTTCTTAGCTGGATATGTTGTTTTAGGGTTGAAAAGATTATTTTCAGGACTACCAGTACAATTAGAAGGAATTAAACCTGTTTTGTTATATCCAGTCTTTGGATTATTGATTACAGGAGTTGTAATGCAAAAAGCAGTGATTCCGCCTGTAGTAGCATTAAATGAAATGTTGACAGGGTGGTTAAATGGTTTAAACGGTACGAATGCTATATTACTAGGTCTTATTTTAGGTGGTATGATGGCAATTGATATGGGTGGTCCAATTAATAAAGCGGCGTTTACGTTTGGTATTGCTGCAATAGAAGCACAGAATTTTGGAGTGCACTCAGCAGTTATGGCTGGTGGTATGGTACCGCCACTTGCGATTGCATTTGCAACTACATTCTTTAAATCAAAGTTTACAGAAGCGGAACGTAAATCTGGTTTAACAAATTATATTATGGGAGCATCGTTCATTACAGAAGGTGCGATTCCGTTTGCAGCTGCAGATCCGGTTCGAGT
Organism: Bacillus sp. GMa5/1; assembly: GCF_050172015.1. Taxonomy (NCBI): domain Bacteria; kingdom Bacillati; phylum Bacillota; class Bacilli; order Caryophanales; family Bacillaceae; genus Bacillus; species Bacillus sp. GMa5/1. The sequence goes on from NZ_JBNLYC010000065.1 coordinate 20,792, forward strand.
AATTGTAAGTTGTGTTGTTGGTTCAAGTATTGCAGGTGCGTTATCTATGTTATTCCAAATTACATTACCAGCACCGCATGGTGGATTATTTGTAATAGCGTTAGTAAATAAACCGTTACTATATATTTTCTCTATATTAATTGGAACGATTGTCTCGGCTATTATGCTAGGTGTTTGGAAAAAGAAAGTTCAATAACAAATGAAAAGAGAGCAGCTTTTAGTAGCTGCTCTCTTTTTATTACAAAAAAATAGGTTAACAATTAAATATTGATGTTTTTTGGTAAAAGATGTAACTAATTGTGAATTTTTTGTAACAAAAAAGTAACACTGTAATTTTTTCTGGAAAAAAGTTCTTGTGCTCGTATATGAAAAATATATGAAAACCACTGGAGATTGTATGAGAAATACATTTTATTAATATGGAAATTTATGTTACAACTCGTTAATCGTATATTACGAATGCTTTGTAATTGTGTGATTTCTAAAAATTCTAAAAATCTGTTGCTATAATGAAAATACGAAAACAAAGCAAATGGAGGCTATTCATGAAAAAATTATTAGGTATAGCAACAGCAGCAGTTTTTGGTCTTGGGATTTTTGCGGGTTCTGCTAAAGCGGAAACAATTGTAACAACAGACGTATTAAATGTTAGAGAAAACCCAAATGTAGAGTCAAAGCTTGTAGGTAAAGTGTTAAGTGGGAATACACTAGATGTTATAAATACAGAAAATGGATGGACAAAAATTAAGTTGAACGGTAAGGAAGCGTTTGTAAGTGCCGATTTTACAAAGAGCACATATTATGTAACGGCGGGCGTATTAAATGTTCGTGCTGGAGCGAATACTGATTCTGAAATTTTAGGTAAACTTAATAAAAATGATGTGATTGAAACGACGAATCAAGTTCAAAATGAATGGTTACAATTTGACTACAATGGAAAAGTTGGATATGTTCACGTGCCATTTTTAACAGGAACAGCACCTGTAATCGAAAAGAAAGAGGTTGTAGCTCAAGAAGAAGCGCCAGCTAGAACAAATACGCCGGTTAAAAATAATACAGTAGTTAAGAATAAAGAGTCTGTTAAGAGTAACGATTCTATTAAGAATGTAGAATCAAGTAAACCTGTGGTAAAAGAAAAACCGGCTGCAAAACCAGTTGCAAAATCTACTGAAACAAGTGCGCCTACTGGTGGTCGTGAAATTACAGTAGAAGCGACGGCATATACAGCAGATCCGAGTGAGAATGGTTCGTATGGTGGTCGTGTATTAACTGCAATGGGGCATGATTTAACAGCAAATCCAAATATGAAAGTAATTGCTGTTGATCCGAAAGTAATTCCGCTTGGATCAAAAGTATGGGTAGAAGGATATGGAGAAGCGATTGCTGGAGACACTGGTGGTGCGATTAAAGGAAATCGTATTGATGTATTAGTCGGTTCAGATGGTAGTGCTAATAGCTGGGGGCGCAAATCTGTAAAAGTGAAAGTTATACAATAGGTTATCGATATTAATATAAAAAGCGGTTGCTTGAAATTATGTAAGCAGCCGCTTTTTATGGATTATTGAAATGGATAAATAGTTTTACCTGTAATAATTTTATATGCACTGCAAAATTGCGTTTGTATATATTCTGTATTTTTATTTTCTGGATGTAATGTTGTTTCATGGAGGGTAGAATGAAAAGCCCGTAGTAAACAATTTAGGGCGAAGTATAATTCCTCTTGTGAACAATTTTGTTCTTTTATAGAAGTAGCTAAAATGAGGTCTTTTGTCAAAGATGAAAAATTGATGGTGGATTGTTTCATAGTTAACTCATCCTCTCGAAACTATTTTTATCATGTATATGCAGAATTGGACAAACTATGTTCTTTTTTCTGTATAATTTCATGTACCGAAATGAAAGAACTTGCAATCATGCCGTTAAAATTGGTAAGATTGGGTATAATCAATAGATGGAGTATATTACATAAAGAGAGTTGAATGATATGGGAGAAGTGCAACGTGAAAAAGTTGCTGTCATCATTGGACCAACTGCTGTTGGAAAGACGAAGTTAAGTATCAATCTTGCCAAAGCGTTGAACGGTGAAATTATTAGTGGTGATTCCATGCAGATCTATCGAACGATGGATATTGGAACTGCAAAGGTAACAAAAGCAGAGATGGACGGAATTCCACATTATATGATCGATATAAAAAATCCGGAAGATTCATTTTCTGTCGCGGAATTTCAAGAACGTGTTCGCAAGCATATTCGAGAAATTACAGAACGTGGTAAATTACCAATTATAGTTGGTGGGACCGGTCTTTATATACAATCTGTTTTATTCGATTATCAGTTTACAGATGATGCTGGTGATGTGATATACCGAGAGCAAATGGAAAAGTTAGCTTTAGAACGCGGTGTGGAATATGTACATAAAAAATTGCAAGAAGTAGATCCAGAAAGTGCGGAGCGTATTCACGCAAATAATGTACGACGTGTCATTCGGGCGTTAGAAATTTTCCACACGTCGGGTGAAAAAATGAGTGAACAAATTGAGAAACAAGAAAAAGAGTTACTCTATGATGTTTCATTAATTGGCTTGACAATGGATCGAGAAATGCTATACGATCGCATTAACTTACGAGTGGATTTGATGATGGAACAAGGCCTATTAGAGGAAGTAGAAGGGCTGTATAATAGAGGGATACGAGATTGTCAATCTATTCAAGCGATTGGATATAAAGAAATCTATGATTATTTTGAGAATCGAGTTTCTTTAGAAGATGCGGTATCACAATTAAAGACGAATTCGCGTCGTTATGCAAAGCGTCAATTAACATGGTTCCGTAATAAAATGGATGTCACGTGGTTTGATGTTACAAACGGTGAAAAAACGTCAGAAATTTTACGATACATAGAAGGAAAGTTACAAGTAAAGTCGAATAATAGTAAGTAGAGAAAAAGAGGAGGATTCGACATGAAGCAATCAATCAATATTCAAGATCAGTTTTTAAATCAACTCCGTAAAGAAAATACGTTTGTTACGCTGTACTTATTAAATGGTTTCCAGCTTCGTGGACTAATTAAAGGATTTGATAATTTTACAGTCCTGCTGGAAACAGAAGGTAAGCAACAGCTTATTTATAAACATGCAATTTCTACATTTGTACCACAAAAAAATGTTTCAATTGAATTAGAATAGTAATGAATTATTGTACATAACAAAAAAGAGCGAGTTTCCTCGCTCTTTTTTTATTTGTCATAAACAATATATAGTGAAATTTAAGCGATTCTAAATACAGTAAGGCGGATGTTAGTATTTCCTGTTGCAGGGATCGTAATCTCATTAAGTGTAGATTGGACAGAGATTCTTGCACCAGCTGCTAATGTTTCTATTGTAGTAAATGAAAGTGAGTCGCCTATTAAATTTGAAGAGAAATTATCAGTTGCGACTGCTCCATTAATTGAAATTCCTACTCCGAGTGGAGCGCATCCTGGCGCAGTTGTAGAAATGGATACGCTAATTACATAAATACCACCGTTAATAACAGTAACTGTATCTGTGCCGTTGAAGATAATATTGTTTACGTTAATTGCAGTACTAAAAATAAAATTATTAAATTGCAGTACTGTTTGCTGAATATTGTTTGTTACAACAATTGTTGCTATAGGGAAGCTAGGTCCAGTAGGCCCAGTAGGTCCGGTAGGTCCACCAGAAGGTCCAGTAGGTCCAGTAACTCCTATGCCAGTAGCGCCGGTAGCACCCGTTGGTCCTTGAATGCCTTGAGGCCCGGTAGCGCCTGTGTTACCTTGAACACCTTGAGGTCCAGTAGCGCCTGTGTTACCTTGAACACCTTGAGGTCCAGTAGCACCAGTAGCGCCTGTGTTACCTTGAACACCTTGAGGTCCAGTGGCACCAGTAGCACCCGTGTTACCTTGAGCACCTTGAGGTCCAGTGGCACCAGTAGCACCCGTGTTACCTTGAACACCTTGAGGTCCAGTAGCGCCTGTGTTACCTTGAACACCTTGAGGTCCAGTGGCACCAGTAGCACCTGTGTT
>NZ_JBNLYC010000066.1:0-24147 GCF_050172015.1 Bacillus sp. GMa5/1
CATTTATATACTTTCCTATTGAATGGCTGGACATCGTAGAGATACATTATAAGACATTTTTATTAACGAGTAAGTTGAAACGTTTGAATGAAAGATTGTATGATATGTTTTCAGATATATTGTTTATTCAGCATAATCCGTACGTATTAAATGAAAATACACCATGGATTGTATCAAAAGAACCTATTAAACAAGAGCAGCTCGATTATATTTTTCAAAGTTGGTATGAGATTATTCATGATTGGAAGCCAAATAGATTAGTAGAACCACCAAAATATGAATGGCAATCCGATTTGATTTCTAATTTGCCAGTACTACATGATAATGAAACGTATTCTAAGTGGATACCCGCTTTAATCTCACATATTTTTTGTGAGCGTCCTATATATTTAGAAAATACAAATGAAGAAGAATTCTATTTTTCTCCTCTTAGATCACAAAATATTTGTGAGGCGATGTCAGAGCCGATAAAAGATGAAAAAACACAAGATTTTTTCTCCTATGTATATCGATTCCAATGCATAACCCGTGGTGGTGAGAACGCTCCATTATTAAATATTTCAATAGGGATTCGGAGATTTTATCAAGAATATAAGATGTTGGGTCAAACAAACCTTGATATAACAACGTTTGTTTGACTTATTTTTATAAAATGCAAACATTTTGCAAACATAAGTTATCCAAAGATACTTTTACCGAAGTTTTTAACAGCTTCTTCTTGCATATTCGGTAAAACATGAGAATAGACACTTAATGTCATTGAAATATCTGTATGACCTAATCGCTCACTGATGATTTTAGGGTTAACTCCTTGTTTCAATAGTAGAGTTGCGTGTGTATGTCTTAAATCATGGAATTTAATTTCTTTTATACCTACTTTGTGTGTCATCCTAATGAAACTTTTTCTGAAATGTGCTCTTTTTATGATTCTTCCAAACTCATTACAATTTATTAAATCTTGATCTAGATAAGCAGAACCAAACCTTAATTTCTCTTTATTGATTAAGATTTTATGTTTTTTTAAGGCTGCTATTGTTTCGTTAGGTACAGGAATTGTGCGTTTTGATGAATTTGTTTTTGCAGTTTTTTTGATTTTATTGTCATGACCAGATGTTTGATTTATTGTAACAGTATGTTTTTCAAAATCAATGTCCTGCCATCGTAAACCTAGAACTTCTCCCAGACGCATACCTGTAGTTATTGCAAGTAGATACCCAATGTGATATCGTGATTCTTGTGAATGAGCTAAAAACTTTTTTACTTCTTCCTCTGTCCAAGTCTGGATAGGGGTTTTTTCTTTTTTAGGTATCTCAGCAAAATCTGCTGGATTTCGAGAAATAATATTTTGTTTTACGGCTAGGTTTAAAGCGCTCTTTAAAATTCTATGCATAAGCAGAATAGAATTGTTTGCAATCCCTTTATCTATCGCAGCCTTATAGCATTTTTGAATGTGCATAACATTTAATTTATGGAGCGCGACCATTCCTATACTAGGTATAACATGTTGGTTGATAAATGCCTTATAGCCAGCAAAAGTGCTCTTTTCTATGCTCATACTTTTAATTTCTAGCCAATGATTTAGGTAATCTTTTAGCGTAACTTTAGATGGTTCTATAAAAGTTCCTTCATTCAACTCTGTAATCTTCTTTGCTACATCTGCCTGTGCTTCTTTTTTTGTCTTATATCCAGAAAACCACTTCTGTCTTCTTTTCCCTGTCTCTGGATCAGGACTGATATCAATAACGATGCAATATTTATTTCCTCTTTTTCGAATATGTCCTTTCACTTAAAACACTCCTTCATTTTGTTTTGAATCATGTTGTATAAGTCTAGTTGTAATTTTGCTGCTATGAAAATTACATGTTTGGACATATCAGCGATGGATATATTCTACCATATATAAACAAATTCAGTTATAGGATATGATTGTCATCCAATGTTCAATAATAGTAAAATATTAATAGAATTAGATAAAGGGGGATGTAAGACTATGAGAAAATTCACAAATGATCCAGGCGGACATAAAGTAACTAATCCTGGTGTAGGGTGGCATAATGAACCGGGTGGTGGTGGTTGGAAACACAATCAAGAACCTGGTAAAGGATGGAAAATGATTTCTGATCCAGGCGGCGGTGGATGGGATATAAGTTTAGACCCTGGAACAGGCATATAGTACATAGGTGGAGCCTAACGGCTCTTTTTTTATTGTAGAAAAAAGAGCCGTTAGGCTCCCTTGAGAAACGTTGATATATAACGATTTTAAAACTTTCTCAATAAGAATCAGATAACTACACGACTGAATTTTGGGAAAAATGTGATATTATGAAAATAATAAAATAAACGGACGTGAAAAAGACCTACGACTGTGCAAGTGGTGCTCGCAACACCCTTACACCGTCCTCCCTAAACGCGCTAGGGAAAACACTTGTCATAAGTCTCAAACATAATTATAACACATAACCTAGATATAATGGCACGTTTTCCTGTAAACATAAGACATCTAGGGTAACGTTGTCTTTTTTGTCCATAAGGAGGACAAGGATTGTGCAAGTTTTATTGGATTTAAATGACATGCAGGAGTGTCTAAAATCAAATGGTTATACAAATCGTAAATTGGCAACACGTTTTAAAGTAACGCATACAACAGTCAATAGTTATTTTAAGAAGCAAGGTAAATTTGATTTTATGCACTTGGTTGATGCGCTGAAGCTATATAAGCCTAAAAATGTTGATTTTAGAAGGGAATGCATCAAAGAGTGTATACCTACACTATCACATAAAAATTTGAAATTAGCATTAGAAGTGTTAGATATGTTTGGAGAATATGATCTTCAAGACCTAGTAATTCAACGAATAATGAGTTTTAAAACTAATAAAAATAAAAGCGAAGAAGAAAAGAAAAAAGGCAATTCAAAAACTGTAAGGATAAATTTAAATTTGGTTCCATTATACAAAACATTAAGAGAAAGAAGTGAAAATACAACTACTCCTAAGAGGTTCTTTGAGAAAGTTGATAAAATGAGAAAAAATCAAAAATACTCAGATAACGAGCTGGTAATAATATCTGTTTTAAATACAATTTACTCTTTTTTTGATTTAGGTAATTATAAGATGGTCAATGAACATATTCAGCAATTATTACCGGACATCTTGGGAATTAAATGTCATACATTAAGAGATTCTCTTTTATTAAGAATAAAAGAAATGGAAGTTTTCGTTGCACTTCACGAAAATAATTTAGACGAATCACGTGAATTATGTTTTGAAATAATAAATGATCAAAGTAATTGCTATGTCAGCACAAAGGCAGTAGCATATTGCAAAATTGGAGAAAGTTATGTTTTCTCTGATTATCAAAATGCTAAAGAGTACATGGAGAAATCATTAAATATAATTGGTGTTCCAGTGAATAAAAAATTAGAAGTAAGAAGAGAAAAAGTACTTAATACACTATTATTTTTAAGAATATATCATGAAAAAGATTTACATACCATTAACCCAGAAAATCTAGATGATGCTGAAAAAGCATTCTTATATGTAAAGCTAGGTGAAAATCAAAAAGCGATTAAAATTTTACAAGCTTTACAAAATACAAATGGATATCTTAGTAGTTTTCAATTGTACTATATGGGGCTTGCGGTCGGAGGAGAAGAAGGGAAGAAATACCTAGAAATGTCTATAGAAAGTTTTTCTAAATCAGGTGATTATTTCTATATATTCCTACCAAAGACAGCATTGAAATGTTATAATTGAATTATACAAAAAGGGTGGTGAAACGCTTGAAAAATAAGCTTTTGAAAATAGTTTTCACTATTGCTACTGTAGCTTGTCTTTCTATCACAGCTTTTCAGGTGACAGAAAAAGATAAGGTGCAAAGTGCTAAAGAACAAAAAACAACTTTATATATGATTGATCCAGGCCCAGGAGGCGGGTAATTAATATAATATTAGAAATGACACTATCAAATTGGTAGTGTCATTTCTACTTTATAGGGAATGGAAACATTTTGACTGAAACGACAAAAACTTTCCACTTTAGGACGGTTAATATATAAAACAGGATGTAAGGGGAGAATTAAGGATGACGAAAGAGGAAATTGTAATCCTATTTTTAGATACTGTGAAAGAATATGCACCAGATCAATTAGAAGAATATATAGCAGAAATTAAAAAAATAGCCATTCCTAATTAAGGGGCTATTTTTCTGTTTTATTATGGTGTTTGCTAAGAGCTTGAGCGATAGCTAACATTTGTTCTAACGCCATATCTTCTTTATCCTTTGGCAGCGGTTCTAGCCATTCCATGATTTCTTTGAATTTTTTATATTTATCATCACTAGAGTCGTCATCTTTATTTTCTCCGTACAAATAATTTACAGGTACATTAAATCTCTTCGCTATCTTTTCTATGGTTTCACGACTTGGGAATGCTTTTCCATTTTCAAACTTTGAAACAGTCCCTTTAGTTAAATCCACTTCTTTTCCGAATTGTTCTTGATTCATTTTGTTATCTATTCGAATTTGTTTAATTCTATCCTTCATTTCCATATTTAAATACTCCCCTTTTTACGATATATCGTAAATTACGTTAATTACATTATAAAGTTTCCTAGCAAGAAACGTAAAGAGTAAAAAAAGTTTCCTTCTCTGAAATTTTTTTGTTAAAAACACTTGAAGTTTCACGTTATGAAACTTATAATGAGTTTGTAAGCATCAGAAGGGAGTGATCAGATGCAAAATCAAAAACAACTAACGGCACTTCAAAAAGCTTTTGAAGATTCTGGTCTTAAATATCACGAATTAGCTAATATGGTTGGTATATCAAAGTCTTACTGCTATAAAATTATAAATTATAATCTAAGAGTTTATTATGATGTAGCTGTAAAAATATCAAATGTTTTAGGTAAAGAAACCGACATTCTATTTAATGAACAGGAAAAAAAATTTGAACATGAAGTTTCATTGGGTGAAACTAAAGGGGGTGAAAAAAATGAGCCAATTACAAGTTTTGCAACATCCAGTAAATGAGTTTGTTTTTATGGAAGGGAATTAAGTTGTTCATGATGGTGGAAAGAAACTTTTCGCAGCAACTTGGAGAGACGTAAAATCAGCGTTTGCAGTAAACAGTTATTGCAACATTTTACAGAAAGATTTCAATGAAGAGATATCATACATAAAAGCATGACGGCCAAGGTTAGTATGATTATCCATCGTTAATATAATTTTGGAAGGAGAAAAAAGAAATGGGATTAGATCAAATCATTAAAGAATCAATCCGCGAAGTTGTTCGAGAGGAGATACAAGCTGCTTTAGCGCAGTTCCAACAACAATCACAACCAAACAAAGTAATGAGGGTGAAAGAAGCAGCAGAATATCTCAATATCGCTGTTTGTAGAATGTATGAATTAGCAAGTCATCCACAGTTTCCAGTGATTAGGGAAGGGCGCAAATTACTTTTCCTACAAAAGGATTTAGAAGCTTGGCTTGAAACACAAAAGGAGGTGATTTAGTGGAAGATACAACATCGTTAGTTATATTCGCAATGTTTATCGCGTGCAGCGCATTGTTACTTTATATTACTTATGAACCAATAAAACAGTGGGCTTGGAGTGACGTAAAACAAAATAAAAAGACCCATGGCAGTGGGTCCTTTAAGAAAAAACAGTTGTTATAAGTATATCACGAAAAGTAGGGAAATAGTAGATGCGTCTAACTGAATATCAAGTGCTATTACCTAATAAGTTTTGGAACTTAGCAAAGAGCAGGGATGAATTAAAGCAAATAATTGAACAGTATTTCAAGGCTGGTTATCCGCATTATGAAATTCAACGAATTATCAAAAGTGGACAAGTATATGTGGCGGTTTGTACAAGGAGGTAAATAAATGGCAACATTTCGAGTTAGTAAAAGTAAAAATTACACAACCATTAATAATACAGGTCTTCGAGATGAACGTTTAAGCTGGAAAGCAAAAGGAATATTGGCTTACATTTTATCGTTACCAGATGATTGGGTGTTTTACATGGAGGAAATATCTACTCATGCGAAAGATGGAATTGATAGTTTAAGAGTAGGAATGAAAGAACTGAAAAAATTCGGTTATGTTAGAAGGTTTCCTGTAAAAAACGAAAAGGGAAAGATTACTAACTGGGAGACAATTATTTATGAAGTTCCACAAGTGGAGAATCCAGATATGGAAAATCCACAAGTGGAAAAATCACAAATGGAAGTTCCATTTATGGAAAATCCCAAGCTACTAAGTACTAAAGAACTAAGTACTAATAAACAAAATACTAATATAAAAAGTAGTATTAGCATCTTCTCTTTCTACGAAAATAATTTCGGTATTTTAAATTCATTTATAGCCGAAAGTATTTCGCAATGGGTAAACGATACGAGCGAAGAACTTGTACAAGCGGCGATGGAACGTGCATTGAAGCAACAAAAGAAATGGAATTATGCAGAGGGCATTTTAAAACAGTGGATTAACAATAACGTGAAGACTTTAAAAGATGTTGATGCTTTAGAAACGGAATATCAACGTAATAAAGGGGTGAAAAAACGTGTCGGAATCAATCGGAAGAGTGATGACTCGGATAGTGAATACATCGGCTTGTAGTGAAGAAACAGAAGGTTATACATGCGAACACTGTAATAAATATATCGCGGCAATCACTGTAGAAGTTCCGCAGTTACGTATTAAAAATAAAATACTTCCTACATGTGAGTGTGTTGTAGAACGTGAAGAAGCAAAAATACGTGAAGCTCAAAACTTTGCTAAGAAGAGAGAAATAGAAAAGTTGTTCAGCATTAGTAACTTAGGAGAAAGGTTCTCCAAAAGTACATTTGAATCGTTTCTAGATAGAAATGGATCAGAGACAGCTTATAAAGTTGCAGTGAAATACGTGAAGACTTTTAAAGAGTGGAACGGGGAATCGTTAATGCTTTGGGGAGAACCTGGTAATGGTAAAACACACTTAGCAGCCGCAATTGTAAATGAACTTTCTAAAAAAGGATACATCGTAGTATTTCAAAGTGTTCCAGAATTATTACAACGTATTCGAAGTACGTTTAACAGCGAAAACAAAGAAAATGAAACACAAATTATGAGAGCTCTTTTAGAATGCGACTTACTTATATTAGATGATATTGGAGCAGAAAAAACTACGGAATGGGTAGAAGAAAAATTGTTCAATATTATTGATGGTCGGTATAGAAAAGAACTCCCTACTCTATATACGAGTAATTTAGAACCAAAAGAACTGAAAAACCAAGTTGGGAAACGTTCATATGACCGAATGGTTGAGACAAGTCTAACAGTAAAAAATGAAGCCGCTAGCTATAGAAGAGAGATAGCGAAGCAACGTTTACAAAGGTTTATCGAAGCATAAAAGGAGGAAATAAAAATGTGCGTATTATGTCATGATACAGGGATTATTCGTAAAGAAACTTATCCGGGTGTAATTGAAACGAACGGTTGTAATTGTGAAATGGCAAAGCGACAGCAAGCGGAAAACGATAAGCGTTGGCAAGCGTGGCTAATAAAATTTGAATCAATGAAACAAGAATTAGAAAGAAACAAACAACAAAAAGCTAGTTAATAAGAAAAAGGGGGATTTCAGTCGTATGAAGCCTACGAAAGTTGAAATCGATGTTATGGATAATAAAATTTATGTAGTAAAAAACGGTGAGGTTACTCCGCTGAATCCTCCAGTAACAGGATTTGGTGAACAAGTAATTACTTGGCAAGGCGGGAAAGTTGATCGTGTATCAACTACAATCACTGAAAAAATTAAATAACTGGGGATGCGATTATGAAGCAATTAACTATTGATGATGTTGTTGGTAGTTTCGACTACAATGCGATAAGTACCAGTGAAAAATTTTTGAATCCAAGCTATGAAGTACATTTCTATGATAAAGAGGAACGACAAAAAATGGATTGTTTTGATGCCAAAAATGAAAACGAAGCTTGGGACGCAACAATAGAAGAGCATGGTAAAGGTATTCAGAAGATTAGGATAACTCATTCGAATCGTACCAGAGCTGAATTTCTGGCACTAGATTAGGAGGTAAAGTGATGGCTTTCAATCGTTGGTTAACTAATGAGGAATATCAGCAAGCTGAATCAAGCGGTATTAGTAGAAGGGTTCTTTACATGAGGATGTACAGATACGGTTGGGAATTGCAAGAAGCATTAACTACACCACCAAGAACATTTTGGCATATGGACGAAGGGAAACACAATAAATGGCTAAAATTAGCTGAAGAAAATGGAGTTAATTCAAGTACTTTTTATAGCAGAGTAAATAATGGTTGGGACCCTAAAGATGCGGCAAGTATTCCGACTCGTAAACAAATTGACAGGAAGGAACTTGTCAAGATTGCTAAATCCAATGGCATAAGTGTAAGTACTTTCAGATCTAGATTGAGTTATGGTTGGGAACCGATAAAAGCAGCTACTACGAAACCTAAAATCAAAAGAACAAAGAAAAATATTAGTTAGAGGGAGCGAACGAAGATGAAAGCAATGAACAACGGTGTTATGGAAGTAACTAAATTAATCAATAAATCAAAGGAAGGACAAGCTGTAATGAACAACAATCAAATTTGTGAATTAGTTCAATATCAAGAAGTGGCATTACGTACATGGAATACAAATCAGGATTTTGGAGGACGAGTTTCAAATGCAGCTTTAGGGCTTACAGGCGAAGCTGGTGAAGTTGCCGATATTGTAAAAAAAGCAATTTATCATGGACATGGTTTCCAACCATCGCATTGTCCAGGAGAAGAGGACGGAAACACTTATAAATTAGCCTTAGAGCTTGGAGATATTCTGTATTATTTATCAATTATGGCGCACGAACTGGGATATACGTTACAAGATATTGCTGAAATGAATATTGCAAAATTAGCTAAAAGATATCCTGATGGTTTTAGTCGAGAAGCAAGTCAAACACGTGTAGATGTAAAGTAAGCCCAAATTTGAATTTTATAAGAAAGAGGGATAGAAAATGAAACAATGTACACATGAAAATAATGAAACTGTTGAGATTAAAGGGACAGATGAAACTATTGTAATATGTCATGATTGTGGATGTGAAATTTAAACAAAAGCGTTATTTTATAGTGATGCAAAAAGAGTACATATCGAATATGTACTCTTGAAAAAAGGAAGTGTGTATAAGTCATGAAACACTATACTACAACATATGCTTGTCTCATTTAAAAGTGCAAGGAATATAACAAAATAGTTATTTTATAACCCAAAATAAAAGAACCCGTTTGTTATAAACGGATTCTTCACACAAGGTCTGCAAGAAATTCAAGGTAACTGGACCAGAACACTTATTGAAATTCTTGTGATAATACTGTATGCAAAGGAATTAATAAGGTTAAAGAAATTTAAATAAAATCCTTATTTAAATATAAAAAGAGCGCCCGGGAAACCGCCCTTTGGTCAAGACACATATCGAAATGAAATGTGGTAGCAATATATTTTATGTATGTTTTGAGTGTATGTGCAAGTTTAAAACAAAATCTTTATTTGAATAGAAAGAGATTCAAGAATTATAAGGTGAAAAGCGTCATGTATTATCCATTGTAATTAAATATTCATAGTATGAAAGATGGAAGACAAAATATTTACAGGATGAGGTGAGTATAGGATGTTTTTTGATTTTTTTTATAATAAAACGCAAATGCGCCCTTTAGGAGGATCGGGCCCTGCACAAAGTACTATTCAAGCAGTTCATCAGGCTATACAAGCACAACAACAAGCGCTGCACTCACAGCACACGCAACAAAGTTATACCCCAGCACAATCATATTATTCTTTACAACCTTATTACCCAGCACAATCATATTATTCTTTACAATCGTATTACCCAGCACAATCGTATTACCCAATGTAGATTATACAGAATAGAATATTCTTTTTATTGATTTCGTATGAAACTATATTTTTTTATAGTAATAAAAATAATAAAGTAGATTTAAATAAAAAGAGCGCTTTTAAAAGCGCTCCATGACCAAGATTTATATTTAAACAGGATACCACATTATACTTTATGTATGTTTGGGACTTATGTGCAGGCTGTAATAAAATCGTTATTTGAATAGAAAAAGAGATAGGGTTCACAACCCCATCTCTTCCAACAAAGATAAGTGCAGTTTTGCTTCTTCGCAATTTGGATTAATGCAGTAATGAATAAACGAATGTTCATCGTGTTGTATAAGAGGTTGATCACAAGATACACATGTATATAGTGAGAGCATTTTATATACCTCCTTACAAATTATGGATTAATTTTAACATATTTTTAGCTGGTTGAGGAGTAAGAAAAAATTGTTATTTAAATAAAGGAAACCCCGTTTGTCCGCGGGGTTCCTAAGGGTAATTGTCAAGTAATGACGTACTCGACTAAATAACCATATCATGAATTTTTTGGTAAAAATACTGGTAAATGTGTCCAAATGGGAAAGTCATTATTTTGAACAAAAACGCTATTTGGTATGTAAATGTAAGAGCACTTCGGGAAGTGCCCTTCTGTAATGACTATCCACCCTAAAAAGAAAGAATGCAATATATCATATGAAATTATGTTTGTTTAAGTGTGGGTCTTTTATATAAAAATTTTATTTTATAAAAATAAAAACCCTAGTTCCCTAGGGTAATGGTATAACAGCCAAATATATTTTATCCTGTTATATCGTAACGTAATATTACGTTGAAAACATTAGGTAAATGAAACCAATTACATAAAATAAGAGCAGCTAGCAAAAGCTAACTGCTCTCCAGAAAAGCATTAAGAAGGAAGTTCAGAACTCAAGTGTATTTATAGTATGGACAAGATTTAGAAATTTATTCGAGGAGGAATGGATAATGTGCACTTATTGGGAAAACGCAGTTAAAGAATTCTTGAAGAAGCAAGAGCAGGAACGGAATAAAAAAAGCAGCTAGCAAAAGCTAACTGCTCGGCTCCTATCTTAAAAAGAGATGTTAGGTGTAAGGTTGATTCGTGATGAATGGAGCCTGTATCTATTATTAACGAAACATTGAGCTTTATTCAGGGGAGGAAGAGAAATGAGACCACGTAGATTTGAGTATTTGATTTCTTATAAGTATTACCATAATAACGGTAATACGGATTGTACGTATTTATTCAATAGTCGTTCGAAACTCTATAGTAGAAAAGATGTCCTAGATTTAATGGATCTATTAAAAGAAAAATGCAATGCTCATACAGTCATAATCAATAACAGTCAATTACTAAGAGAAAAGAGAGCATTATAAAAACTCAACAAAATAATCCTTTTAAAGTAAAACAAACAGAATATAGTCCGGCTAGAAAACTAGAGGACACCAATTCATTAAAGCAGCAATTACAGCTGTTTTAGGAATAGGTGTCCTCTTTATTTTGAAAAAGGAGATGGGGAAATGAAGGTGTTAAAGGATCAGCTACGTGAATGGAAAAAGCAATCGAATCAAGCGAAAAAGAAAACTAAGAAAAAACGAAAAGAGAAATTAAGTACACGTGACATTGAAGATTTAATGGGGATGCATAGACCTTGTTACGAGCGTAGACGTGGAGCATTAAGACAAAAGTAATTAAAAAATAAAAAGGAGTGGTCTTGCATGACTAAACAATTATCTTTCTTACCAAAAATCGATAGAGTAGCAACGCAGAAAAAATTAGAAGGTGTTCTCGAAAATGTACGTTTATATAGACAGTTTGGAATGATGCGTGAAGAAATGAAAGTCACTCCTTCTTATAAAATTAGATATCACGGGCCTACAAATGATGTAGGAAAGCCATTAGAAGATGTAGCGATAGCTAATATCCAACAAAGTAAAAGAGAAGAGTGGATTAAGCAAACATCATTTCGTATTGACCAGTTTCTTAGTCGTTTGGGTAATGGACGTGCAGGAAAGGATCAAAGAGACATCATCATTAAGCGTTATTTAGAAGATGAAGATGTATGTGATTATATGGTATATAACGAAATCGGCATGAGCGAGCGTACTTATCGACGTGTTAAGGCAAGAGTATTTTATAAACTTGCTTTTGCTCTTAGATTAGAAGTTTACGAGACAGAAGAAAAGGGAGGTAATGAATAATGAATTTCGTTCAACCAATACGTGATCCAGAGCAAATACAGCAGCTAAAAGATTATTTTAAGGAGAAGAGTTTACGTAATTACATTCTCTTCATTATGGGAATCAATACAGGCCTGAGAATCTCGGACATTTTGAAATTGAAGGTAGGAGATGTCAAAGGTAGTCATATATCTATGAGGGAAAAGAAAACAGGGAAACAGAAACGAATACAAATTACTGCAGCACTGAAAAGAGAACTTAAATGGTTTATTGAGGCAAGGAAAGATAATGAGTACCTATTGCAAAGTAGACAAGGTAGGAATCGTCCAATTGGTCGTAGCATGGCATATAAGATATTAAGCGGAGCAGCATCAGAGTTCGGATTAGATGAAATAGGAACACATACGTTAAGAAAAACATACGGGTATCACATGTACATGCAAACGAAAAACATAGCATTACTCATGGAGATATTCAATCACTCGTCAGAGAAGGTCACGTTACGTTATATAGGTGTAAACCAAGACGAAATGGATAAAGCGATGTCTAGGTTTAAAATCTAAGCATTGCTTATTTCGTTTTAAATTTAGGGGTATCTCCACATCGCCATCAAGCTAATAAAAGAAAATACCCCTAAAAAAGGTTACCTCTGGTAGATGGAAAAATGCCTATTTATGTAGAACTAGGACATGGACCATACCATTCATTTTCTCGCAAAATAAGATAAATAAAAAGAAATTAATATATATAGCTTCTCAATAGACGAAACCTTTCCTATAAAGCTATTCTAAGACAAACACTAAACCTGTATGGCCTTCACAACTATGGATAAGGGGTACGATAACGAAAAATGGAAGTATACTCACCAATTGACAGTCCATACACCAAGTTTTTTCAACTACCATTTTATTTGCAAATGTTAGGATTATTTTGTGATTAGAATATTACTAGTGGTTAAGTAAAAAATTTAGTTTAAAGGAGTGAAAATGAATTGTTTTTAAAAAAATTTGTAGATGCATTACCTATCCCTCCCATTATTAAACCAACAGGCAAATGTGAGGGCGTACCTTTCTATGAGGTAAAGATGAAGCAAATCAAGCAGAAATTACATCGAGATCTACCGCCGACTACCGTTTGGGGTTATAACGGTATGTACCCAGGTCCTACATTTGATGTTCGTAGGAATCATCCCATTCTTGTGAAGTGGGAAAATAAATTACCATTTAAACATTTACTTCCGATAGACACAACAGTTGGTGGGGCTGAATTTAATCAACCAGAAGTTCGAACAGTTGTCCATTTACATGGGGGAAGGGTACAACCAGATAGTGATGGTTTTCCAGAAGCATGGTTTACAAAAGATTTTAAAAATGTTGGTCCTACGTTTCTATACGAAACATATTATTATCCCAACTGCCAACGCCCGACGACACTATGGTATCATGATCATGCACTTGGGATAACAAGATTAAATGTGTATGCTGGTCTAGCTGGCTTTTATTTGATTCGAGATATAGAAGAAAAAAAGCTAAATTTACCGAGTGGAAAATTTGAAATTCCATTAGTTATTCAAGATCGGTCGTTTTATCCAAACGGTGAACTATTTTATCCTGAGCAACCAGGAAACTTACCACCACCTGCTCCTCAGCCACCACCACCAATTAATCCTAACTTACCTGATCCCTCTGTTATCCCATCGTTTACAGAAGGTACTACTATTCTAGTAAATGGAAAAGTTTGGCCTTTCCTTGAAGTAGAACCACGTAAATATCGTTTCCGATTCTTGAATGGATCTAATGCTCGTTTTTATCGTATGAAATTAAGCTCTGGACAAAAATTTATTCAAATTGGTACTGATGGAGGCCTTTTAGAGCATCCTGTTATCGTAGAAGCACTCACTTTAGCTCCAGCTGAGAGAGCCGATGTCATTATTGATTTCTCTTTGCATAAGGGGCAAGATATCATTTTAACAAATGATGCACCTATACCATTCCCGGGTGGAGTTGCTCCTGATGAAAATTTGTCGCAGATTATGCAATTCAGAGTAAAACAACATGTTACCAAACCTGATGACTCAACCATTCCCGAGAACTTATCTTGTTTAGAAAGACTAAGTCCAGACCAAGCCATTACAACACGTACCAACACTTTAACAGAACAAACAGATGAATTTGGTCGTCCACTTTTCCTTATTAATCATAAACACTGGGAGGATATCCCTATAGAAAATACGCCATATAATGGTACAGTTGAAGTTTGGGAATTAGTCAATTTCACTACAGATACCCATCCGATTCATCTTCATCTTGTGCAATTCCAGATTTTAGACCGCATCCCAATAACTATTAATCCAGATGGAACTTATATAATAAGTGGTGATCCAATTCCACCAGACCCAAATGAAAGGGGTTGGAAGGATACCGTACGTGCAAATCCTAGTCAAATAACGAGAATAATTGCTCGTTTTGGTCCGTTTACCGGAATCTACCCATTTCATTGTCATATTATTGAACATGAAGATCACGATATGATGAGACCATACAAAGTGATAAATAATTCAAAGTTTAATCCATGTGAACCAATCCCAGGAGTATGTCGGGATGATTCATTTGACCAGTGCTGTCATAAAAAAGATGAAAAATGTGAATGTAAAAAAGGCAAACTTAAAGACCAGTAATTTAACTGGTCTTTAAGTTTTTTATTCAAAAATGAAATCAATTTATAGCTATCCTCATTTTATCTAATACCTTATCGCTCTATTTCTTTTAATGGGGTATCGCCAGCATTTTTGAAAAGCTCCATGCAAAGTGTATACAAAATTCTATACAGTTTTCAGCTAATCCAGAAACAAACAAGAACTCTAAAATCTATGTCAGGATAAGAATGTATATAAAGGTGAAAGAGTTATAGAAAATAAACAAGGGGAATCCTTCTGGGAGTAAGGATTCCCTTTGTTTATTGCTACCGCTATTGAGGCGTTATGTTAAGCTCATATGTATAGAATATGCATGGTAAGTTTTATTGGACAAATATACAAGCTAAGTTAATTGATTTGAATATAAATAATTATACTCATTTTCAAAAAAAGGTGGTGAATTATTTTGAATTCATATTTTTCAAGATCTAAGGGATGCTGTCATAGATTTTCCCCTGCTGTTCCTCCTGCTGTTCTCCCATTTTCACCTGCGTATCGTAACTTCTGGCAAAATACATTTGTTACGATACCTAATGGACAAGACATTCCATTTAACAACCAAAGTGTAGCTACCGCAGGAGGAATTGTTTTACTTTCTTCTACTACGGTATTTATTCCAGTAGCTGGAGATTATGAAATTAATTATGTAATTACAACTGTTGATAGAACAGGCGTAGGTTCAGAACAACAAGTAACTGCTATCCTAAATGGAATCCCAGTTCCTAATTTCCAAACATCTTTTGGAACAATAACTAACACTGGAGAAGCATGTGACCAATTTTCAGGAACCGCTATTTTAAGAATACCAGCTAACTCAACTTTTTCATTAAGAAATACAAGTCTTGGTGGATTTTCTCTAGCTCTTTGTGATCTTGTGGAAAGTGGCGCAGCACTAAGTATTAAAAAATTGAGTTAAAATCTTTTAAAAAGATTTTAAAAACAGTCTTTCTACCGGTTATTGGAGACTGTGTAATAATGGAATATAAACGGAAGGTCCCTTCAATCCTTTGGAGGGGTTTTTCTAAAATACTGAAGATGCTCTTTATAAAAGTGATTATGAGAAATAATAAATATGTCTAATGCACTATTAAAATTTTTCCATATTATAGTATTAAGAATTGTATAAGGAGGTGGAAAAAGAATGGACGAGCGTGTACAACCTCAACTTTCACCGCCATGGATCACATATTTTAACGAACTCAGAAATTCGGTAGGGGCTGATCCAACTGTAACAGTAGGTCCGCTAATACCGACTGATGGAAATTTTATTATTTTAGTACAAACTACGGATTTTGAAAAAGCGATTGCATTAGCTACACTTCTTAAACCAACAGTGCAATTTGGCAATGTAAATGTTACTATTGTTGTTAGTGTTATTGGGGATGGAATTGTAAACCCAATTCCTTGTCCTTTAGATGCTTTTGAAATTGCACACCTTTTTCAAGTAGCTTTAGAAAACAACTTGTATTTTGAGCAAGTTGTTGTACGGCCGCAGTTCCCAGGCGGATCTAATGTTGTTTTTCCAGTTTTTGCTGCGAAAGTAATTCAGTTTTTTAATGATGATATTTCCAATCTATGTCAAACATTCACAGAAGTCGCTGCAAAAGTTTTTCGTGATGTAATGAAAGATACTATTTGCGGTATACCAATTTTGTTTTCGACAAGCTGTACTACAAGTACTGAAATTAGTGAGGAAACGGTTCAAAATACAGATACAGACCCAAAATTGTTTTATTAATTAATTAATTAAAAAAGACATTTTCAATTTAAGAAAATGTCTTTTTTGTTTCCCTTGTTTTTTTTGAGTATTATAGTTTTAAAATGGTTTTTTCGCCAAGCTACCCGCTTCATCTTCAGTGGGTACTATTTCTTAATCACAAGCTTCTAAACCCTCATGATAAAGAAATTTTCGTGGCGTAATCGCTCTATAATTACGCTCTTTCTACTAAAATCGCCTGTACATCTGTAGTTGAATTTTAATAAGATATACAGAAACTATTTTATTTTGATAGGAGGTGATTTTATGTCGTATCACAAATCAAGTAGTTCAAGCCATTATTGTAGAAAACATACAATTACAACTGGTCCATTTTTAGTTCCTTTTGATGCTCCCGGTGGAGGATCAAATAATCGACTTATAATTCTTATCAAAAACCCTACAAATAGACCGTTAGAGGCTGATATTACAATTGAATTTAGTGAAATACCACAATTCAGCATACCTGGTATAACACTTCCTTATTTAAATACTCTTAAAGAAGAACCATTTCCTAATGGTATTGGCCCTACTACCATACTTCCAAAGAATATACTCCGGCTAGAAGTTGATATTACTAATGATCAAAATGCAGTCTTTCATGTTAATTCTACTGGCGATTATTTAATAGGAGAGGACCGTCCATTACGTGGAAAACTTGAAATTGAAGTGATTGGTGGAGTAGGGCTTACTGCCCCTACAAATGCAGGTCTTATTACTGCAGATCCATCCCTGACATTCCATTATGGAGATTTCGTAGTTTACTAATTATGATTTCCCTTGTTTTTGGATATGAGTGTTAGCTCGTTGTGTGGGGGATGAAACTCCACATAGCGTTGATTCTGAAACAATCCAATTTACCTTTTGCTTTTGAAAGTTATGTAAATAAGCTGTCCATATGGGCAGCTTATTGTATTTTTTTGTTTAGCGTGGTTTTTTCCGAAATGCTGATGGTATCCCTATACAGTTACTCATAAATTTCGTACTGTATAACTCAAAAAAGAAAGTTTAATTAAGTCAATGATAGCAAGAGATTCAGCGGATGGGTCAGTTACACACAATATAAGATATGGGTAAGTCAGAGATTAATATGGTAATATTATGTTATTAAACTAGAAAGTGGTGATTGAAATGAGTAAGCGATGTCCAATTTGTTCAGGTAACACTAAAGAACCTCAAATGGTTGGAGGATTAGCAGCATTTTTATATGACTGTGAACAGTGTGGTGAATTTGCTTTGACGGTGACGATAAGCCAAGTTTTAGCAAGGCAAGAAGAGAAAGTGAAAAAGAATAAAATTGCAGCTGTATTAAGAAAGAGAAAAATTAGAGGATTAGGGAAGATACTGATTGTTGATAAAAGTTTAAATCAAGAACTTTCACTTTTTCCATATCCAGTCTATCCTTTAGAGAATCTATTAGATGAATATCCAGAGAATGTTTCTGATAGATTAAATGAATCTTTAATAAATTTGGGGAAATTAACTAAATTCCTGGGGGAAAAAGTAACGATTTTAGATGCAGATAAGTCGGTATTCTTTGTGCAGAGTGATAACCTTGAAGAAATGGGATACATAATTAAACAACTAAAGCAAGATGAACTGATTGAATTCCAAAAAACGCCTGATTCACCTGTGTATATTACTGTTACGGTGAAAGGATGGAATCGTATTGCAGAATTAGAAAAAGGAAGAGATGTAGATACTAATCAGGTATTTGTTGCGATGTCGTTTCATCCAGATCTAGACAGTGCATATCAGAACGCAATCACAAAAGCTATAAAAGAGGCAGGATACCAGCCTATCAGAATTGATGAAGTGGAACATAATAATGACATAACTGATGAAATTATAGTTAAAATAAGACAAAGTAAATTTGTGATTGCAGACTTTACCGGACATAGGGGTGGAGTTTATTTTGAAGCTGGTTATGCATTGGGACTAGGCAAGACTGTTATATGGACATGTAGAGATGACAATTTTAAAGATATTCATTTTGATACTAGACAATTTAGTCATATCAAGTGGTCAACTGAAGAAGAATTATACCAAAAATTATTAAATAGAATTAAAGCAACAATTAATTAAAAACATGGCATAGTCGTGACCGCTTTTTGGCAGGAAATGTGCCGGTTGTTTTGGAATCAACGTGATATATTTATATTGTGAGAAGTGGCGGAAAACACAACTCATAAAATTCCTTTGTACAATATTTTTCTAAGCGGCTTTATTATGACGGCACTTAAAATCCGAAACCAGCAGATGGTACTGATTGGATGTTACCGTTAATGAGGAGAGCTTTTGCTCTTCTTCTAGTTACTTAATAATGTTGTATCAGATGATTGTAACAGCATTAGGTGATTGGAAAAAGAATAAAACTTCATGTACCGTAATTGAAATATAAATTAGTAATTGAGAGAAAAGCATCCGTTTGGGTGCTTTTTATTTTGGAGGAAAACAAGGAGGAATTAAAATGAAAAAAGAATTAGAACCATTTTTACCGACAGTAGAGGAAATAGAAAAAATGGACAGATTGCAGTTTGAAAAATGGATGGAGGATGCTTATAAAACATTACACAAACGCGAATTGTTGAGAGACCCATTATATCACTTTCAGAAAAGAGTCTCTCAACTGTTGAATAATAACTACAAATCAGAAATTGAAAAAGAACGTGTGATTCAAAAAGCTATGAGAACATACTATGAAACTATTCGTTAGCTTCTATTATAGAAACAAAGTTAAGTTTCTCGCCTTCTAAATTAAGAAATGGTAACTGACATTTACCATCTAGGGTACGAGCATTAAAAAGAAATGGATATAGTGGATTATCAGATTTCTTAGGATCAATTTCTTTTAATAAATTATTTATGAAAATATATGTCGTTGATAAATTAGTTGGATTCTCCAACGGGCTTATACAGAATGGTTGTTCCTTATAAACAATATATGATTTGAATAAAGAATAGGCTAATGGGATAGTCGATAAGTCGAAGCTATGTTGACTATCAACACCATCATATTCAATTAAATCTTGCTGTAATCTACTTCCTTTTAATTGTACAAAGTCTCCATACCAAAAAGTATTGTTACAATCAATAACTAATTTTAAATCTACTTGGCGTGAGGTTTGGGTACGTTTTAGAAGGTAGTCCACAGCTTGTAATTGTTCTACTGAGTATAAATTATGTGTATGCATCATTGCACATCTCCTTTCGAATAGTTAATTCGACAAAAAAGAGGGAAATCCTACAAAGAAAAAAGGAGTGAGGATAGGTGGATGGGAAACAACCGTTATTAGTAATTACATTATCGGATATAGATGCTAAACCAATAGTTCATTACAAAGGCAAACAGATAGATAGAAATTTACGTGTTGCATTTGATTGGGAATCACAATCGATTGATAAAATTAATCGGACATATATTCATATTGAACATGTACCATCTAATAATAAGCAATTCAATACTGAAGTCATTCAACATAATCATCCCATCGTGGAAGAACAGGTAGAGCTTTATCGGTTATGAAAGAATATAAAACCAAACAACAGAAGCGTAAGTTCTATGACAGTGGTGAGTGGAAGAGTATACGTGAGCAAGTAAAGAAGCGTGACAACTATGAGTGTCAGGAATGTAAACGTAATGGTCGCGTTCAAACAGACACGAATGAATACAGTGAGAGTGCCAAGCGTAAGAAGATACAGTTAGTTGTCCATCATATCAAAGAGCTTGAGCATCATCCCGAGCTTGCATTAGAAAAGGATAATTTAGAAACAGTCTGTGTTAATTGTCATAACAAAGAACATGGAAGAGGTTATGAGAAGAAACAAAATAAATGGGAACATGATGAAAAATGG
This sequence comes from Bacillus sp. GMa5/1, assembly GCF_050172015.1. Lineage (NCBI taxonomy): Bacteria > Bacillati > Bacillota > Bacilli > Caryophanales > Bacillaceae > Bacillus > Bacillus sp. GMa5/1. Next base: position 20,405 of record NZ_JBNLYC010000066.1, read on the forward strand.
TGAAAATAAAACAAAAATAACCCCCCCTTAAAATATTTCGTGAAAAATTCGTCTTAGGGGCACCGGAGGAGGGGGTTAACTGTCAGGTTTTTTTCGAAATTACGCACGTAAGGGGGGTGGGTAGATGGCTGTCAGTATTACAAAGTTAAAGGAACAGCTAATGAACAGTATTGATGTTGAAGATTTAGTCGAGGTTGAAAAAGTAGAACGATACATTGATCTAGTTAAAGCATTTAGAAAAATAAACAGGACTATCAATAAAGAAGGTGAGTCTGTTACAGTCAAAAACGGATCTCAAGTTTTTGTTAAGGCCCATCCTCTTATAAGTGAGAGAAATAAAATTAACAGTTCTTTAATTGCTTTAGGAAGAGATATAAAGTTTGTTTGTAAACCAAATATTCCTAAGGCTGGTTATAATAAAAGTGATTTAACATGATTAGGCAAAAGTATGTAGAAGAATACATTGGACTTTATCGAAGTGGAAAAATAAAGTTCAACAAAGAGAGAGAACTGTTAATTAATTATCTAGAAAAATACGTTTTAAACAGAGACGATTTGTATTTTGATGATGAAATGATTCAGGATTGTATCAATTTCGGTGAGAAGTGGTATTTTCCATTGCAGCCATTTCAAAAATTCTTAATAGCATTCGTTTTTTTGTTTTATAAGAAAAATGGACGCGTATTTTATCGGAAATTCCTATGGATGTTAGGACGTGGTGGCGGTAAAAATGGTCTGATATCTGTAATTATTCACTTTTTAATTAGTGAATTACACGGTATTCCAGAGTATAACATCTCTGTTGTTGCGAATAGTGAGGAACAAGCGAAAACAAGTCCTGACGAAGTGCATAAATGCGTAAAGAAAAATGAGGTTTTACAGAGAGCGTTTAAAACCACATTAACTCAAACTGTTTCAAAGGCTACTGAAAGTATACTAAAGTTTAGAACTTCCAACGGGGATACAAAAGACGGTTTGCGTGATGGTGCAGTTGTATTTGATGAAATACATCAATATGAAAGTAATAAAGACGTTCGCGTCCATATCAGCGGCTTAGGGAAAAAGAAAAACCCTCGTGAATTTTATATTGGTACAGATGGTTATGTACGAGATGGCTTTTTAGATAAACAAAAAGAAAAAGCTATGAAGGTTTTAAATGGTGAAGCTCGTCCTAATGCCGTATTTCCTTTTATCTGTAAGCTTAATGATGAAAAGGAAGTTGATGATATTGATAATTGGGAATTAGCTAATCCTATGTTATCGCAGCCACTAAGCGAGTATGCTGAGGGATTACTTGAAACGATAAAGGAAGAATATGAAGATTTAGAGGATGATCCAAGTAACCGAGAAGAATTTATGACAAAGCGTATGAACTTACCAGTTACAAATCTAGAACGATCTGTTGCAAAATGGTCAGAGATTCTTGCTACAAACCGTCCATTCCCTGATTTATATGCTCAAGAATGCATAGGAGCGTTAGACTTTGCGAGTATTCGAGATTTCGCAGCATGTGGTCTTTTATTTAGACAAAATGGTGAGTACATTTTTAAAACCCATTCCTTTGTGCGTAAAGAATTTGTTGATATTTATTATGGTTATTCTAAAAAAGCTGGCGAGTATAAAAAACAAAAATTTGCTCCTATAAAAGATTGGGAAGAGCAAGGTCTACTAACAGTTGTGGATGAACCAACTATTAATCCTCAACACATTGTTGATTGGTTTGTAGAAATGCGAGAACAATATGGAATTAAAAAGATTATAGCTGATAACTTCAGAATGGAAGCAATAAGACCATTATTAGTAGCAGAAGGATTTGAAATAGAGGTTATACGAAACCCGAAAGCAATTCATAGTTTGTTAGCTCCACGTATTGAAATGGCGTTTGCAAATAAACAAATTGTTTTTGATGATAATCCGCTAATGCGTTGGTATACACAAAATGTATTGGTTGTTATCAAAAGTGATGGAAATAAAATATACGAAAAGAAAGAGCCTGTTCGTAGAAAAACAGATGGGTTCCAATGTTTTGTTCATGCTCTTTATAGGGCGGATGAGATACAAGAAGCAACTGACTTTGTTATAGGTAACATTAAATTCTAATAAAGGGGGTGATAATCATTGGATGGTTAGGTTCAGTATTTAAAAGAAATAAAGAATTAGAATTCATGCTGGATCTGGACATAATAACTGATACAGCAAACAGACTTCATATGAAACGATTGGCGATTGATACATGCGTTTCATTTTTAGGAAGAACAATTAGTCAATCTGAATTTAGAGTAAGAAATGGTAAAGCATTTAAGAAGGATGAGCTTTATTATCGATTAAATGTAAGACCAAACAAGAATATGACCGCAAGTACCTTTTGGGAAAGGTTTGTTCGCAAACTTATTTATGATAATGAGTGTTTAGTCATACAAGCAGATGATGGTGATTTACTTATTGCAGATGGATTCCAACATAATGAGTATGCTGTGTTTGAAGATACCTTTACTGATGTAAGGGTAAAAGATTATACGTTTAAGAGAAGTTTTAAGCAAAGCGAAGTTATTCATTTGAAATATCGGAATGATAAATTATCTCCACTTATCGATGGACTATTTGCTGATTATGGTGACTTATTCGGAAGAATTTTAAGTTCTCAGAAACGAAAAAATCAAATTCGTGGCGTAGTTGATATGGATATGATCGGTGCTAAAACACAAGAACAAGTGGATAAGTTACAGAAATTCATAGATGACATGTATCAAGCAATTGGTAAGAAAGATATTGCTATTGTTCCGCAGCAAAAAGGAATTGAGTACAAAGAAGTTTATAATGGATCTGCTAATGGCCCTAGTGTGGAAGAAATAAATAAAGTTACAAATGGTTTTTTAAATCAAGTAGCAATGGCAATGGGGATACCTACAGCTTTAATCTATGGTGAAATGGCTGATGTAGAAAAACAAACTAAAAACTACATGCTTTTCACAGTGAAACCTTTGTTAAAAAAGATTTCTGATGAAGCTAACGTTAAATTTTTTGAAAAAGAAGAGTATCTTTTAGGTAAAAAAATTGAAGTTAAAGCTGTATCTTATCAAAGTATATTTGATCTCGCTACAAGTATTGATAAACTCATTTCTTCAAGTGCATTTACAGGAAATGAAATTCGATTAGAAGTAGGATATGAAATTTCAGATGATCCTAATTTAAATACACATCATATTACGAAAAACTATACGAAATTAACTGAATCTGAAGGAGGTGAGAATACAAATGACGGTGAAAATTGACGTTAAAGGGCCAATTATTTCAAATGATGAAGCTTGGATTTATGATTGGTTTGAAATGGATGCGACAAGCCCAGGGAAGATTACAAAACAACTTGATAATGCAAATAGTGAGGATTTAATTGTGTCAATCAATAGTCCTGGTGGTTATGTAGATGAGGGTTCGGAAATTTACACAGCTTTAAAAAATTATCCTGGTCATGTGGAAGTTCAAATTGTTGGTTTAGCGGCAAGTGCAGCTTCTATTATTGCGATGGCTGGTGATAAGGTTCGTATTTCTCCTACAGCACAGATTATGATTCATAACGCTTCTATGTTGAGTGGTGGAGATCATCGTGATATGTCAAAAGCAGCTGAGATGTTAAAAGTAACTGATCGTACACTTGTAAATGCTTATGTCATTAAAAGTGGTAAATCAGAAGAAGAGCTACTTAATATGATGGCTGATGAAACATGGATGGGACCACAACAAGC
>NZ_JBNLYC010000067.1:0-23666 GCF_050172015.1 Bacillus sp. GMa5/1
ATCTTATTCTACGGAAAATTGATACCATCAAAAAACTGTATGTTTAACATGTATAGTTTTTTGATGGTGTAGCTGTGCAATGTTTAAAAATTTCACATACCGTATTTTAAAAATAAATATAGGAAAACCAAAAAGTAATGTAGAATATATCGTACATACATATATACAGTCAACATAAAAGATAAAGAGGTGGGTATATGTTACTTGAGGAAGTAATGCGGCAACTAGAGGAATATGGAACAGAACAAAATCGAAAAACGTATAAAAACCACGGAGCGAAAGAGCCGTTATTTGGAGTTAGTTTTGCGAATTTAAAATTGTTAAAAAAGAAGATAAAAAAAGATCACGATTTAGCAGTTGGATTGTGGGGAACGAAAAATATGGACGCAATGACATTAGCAACTTATATTTTAGACCCGAAAAAAATAACGACAGAACAGCTTAATAGTTGGATTCAGGATGTTGATTATTACTGTTTGATGGATGTTCTTATGACATCTATATGTACTTCGCCAATTGCAATAGAAAGAATGGAAGAGTGGACAAAGTCTAATGATGAATGGATTGGAAGAGCTGGCTGGTCTTTATTAGCAAATATAGCGATTAAAAATAAAACGTTACATGATGATTTCTTCTCTCCGTACTTAGAAGAGATTAAAGAAAATATACATAATGAAAAAAATAGAAAAAAAGAAGCGATGAATAGTGCTTTAATCGCAATAGGAATTCGTAATGAAGACTTAGAGCGACAAGCGATTGAAATTGCACGTGAAATTGGAAAAGTAGAGGTTGATCACGGTGCAACATCATGTAAAACACCAGATGCAGAAAGCTATATAAAAAAAGCGAGAGAAAGAGCTGAAAAAAAGAAAGTGAAATAAGAAAAGAGGATCGGTTATGAAAGCAATTGACGCAGCACAAAACATAATTACATTACAATTTTCTAATTGTGATGTAGCTTTACTCGGCGGAAGCGTTGCACGAGGAGAAGCGACGAAAACATCTGACCTTGATATTGTAATAGTTGACCAAAGTTTAACTTCTTGCTATAGGGAATCTTTCTATAGTAATGGATGGCCTGTTGAGGTGTTTGTTCATAATTTTGAAACATATAAAACCTTTTTCAAAATGGATTGTGATCGAGGGAGACCGTCGTTACCACAATTAGTTTCGGAAGGGATTGCATTAAAAGGGGAAAAGGAAATTGTTGAGAAATTAAAAAAAGAAGCGAATGATTTACTACATAAAGGACCAGCTAAATGGACCGAAGAAACGATTAAGCAGAAGCGATATTTTATTACGGATACTTTAGATGACTTTATTGGTGCAACAAAAAGAGAAGAAGAATTGTTTATCGCTAATTTATTAGCGGATTTAGTACATGAATATGTATTAAGAGTAAATGGTAAGTGGCTTGGGAGTTCAAAATGGTTTATTAGAGTGCTAAGAAGATATGATGAGCAATATGCAAACAAATTTGTAGCCGCTTTTGATCATTTTTATAAAACGGGAGAGAAAAATGAATTAATTCATTTTATAGAAAAGACGTTAGAACAGTATGGTGGAAGAGTGTTCGAAGGATTTTCTATTGGTAAATAAAAAGGGGAGAGAAAAATGAATGTACCATATGTTCAATTAAGAGAATTGACACTAGATGATGTAGAAGATCGCTATCAATGGTCATTAGATAGAGATGTAACAAAGCATTTAGTCGTACCAGATCAATATCCTCCGTTCACTCGTGGAGATACGAGAAACTGGATTGAAGCTTGTATAAGCCGAAAAAATGGTTATGAACAAAGGGCAATCGTTACTGAGGCAGGTATACATATTGGATGGGTAGAACTTAAAAATTTTGATAAAACAAATAAAAATGCTGAACTAGGAATTGCGATTGGAAATAAAGACTATTGGGGTAAAGGATTTGGAATGGCAGCTCTAAACAGCATGTTACAAATAGGTTTTTCTCAGTTTGAATTGGAGAAAATTTGGTTACGTGTAGATGAAGATAATACAAAAGCTAAAAAGAGTTATGAAAGTGCCGGATTTGTATGCGAAGGGTTAATGAGAAATGATCGATTGAGACAGGGGAAGTTCATTCATCGCAATCGTTACAGTATATTAAAAGAAGAGTATGAATCAAAAAAGTAGCCTATAAAAATATTATGTAAATTAAAAAGGGGAAGATAAAATGATTCGATTACTTACAAAAGCGGATGCAAAACAATATTGGGAGTTACGTTTACAAGCATTACAAGTAAATCCCGAAGCATTTATAACGACTTACGAAGAAGCAGTACGTCAAGAAAATCCTCTTGAACGAGTTGCTAGTAATCTTTCATCCAATAGTAGTTTTACATTTGGTGCTTTTAATAATGAAAATCGTTTAGTTGGGGTTGTTACTTTATTAAAAGAAGAAAAAGACGCATATAAGCATAAAGGACATATCGTTGCAATGTATGTAGATACTGAAAATCGAAGAAGTGGTCTTGCACGTGATTTAATACGTAAAGCAATTGAAAGGGCAAAAGAGATGAAGCTAGAGCAATTGAATTTAGGGGTTGTTTCAACGAACGAACCAGCCAAACGATTATATGAATCAATGGGATTTAAAACATACGGAATTGAAAAAAGGGCTATAAAAATGAATGGTGTGTATAGTGATGATGAACATATGGTGTTGTTCTTTTAAGAGAGGAAGTTTTGTATGAAAGATCTCTATTTAGAAAGAAATATGGACCCTCAAGTAGCGATTTTGTATGCGACGGTTGCTGATACGTTTAATAGATTGCAAAGGTTAGTCGAAGGTACTGAAGAGAACGAACTATCCTATAAAGGGTCTGAAAATAATGAAAATAGTATTGGGCAGTTACTTCAGCATTTAGCAGTTGTTGATTTACATTGGGTGTATCGTTTCAAGGGAGAAGATGTTCCGCCAGCATTTGAAAATAAATATGGTCCTATGTTAAATGAAGTAGGAGAATTACCAAGTTTAAGAAAAAACACATTGCAAGAGTTAATGCAAGATTATGAAGCAGTGCAAAAATTGTTTTATGAAGAATGTATGACACTAACAGAAACTGATTTAATGCAGGAAGTTTTGTATGAAAAAGGCGAAACTGCGACAATAAGATGGGGAATATGGCATATAGCAGATCATAATCGGTATCATCAAGCTCATATCAGTCGTTTGAGGAAATTATACAGAGAATATAAACTACATATTCTTTAATTTTTGAATGAACGAACGCCCCTAAATAATAATTAAAGGAGGCGTTTGTTTTTATTCGTTCGCTTTTCTTCCCAAGCTATCATTAAATTTTTATGATAATCTTTTGGTTTCTCAATAGAAAACCAGTAAATTGAATGTGCAATAGTTGGTAGCCATCTTTTATAGCGGGTCGAGATTAAAGTAGATTTTGACCCTTGAAAATTTTGATATGTAATGGCCTCGATTTCATACCAATGCACTTTATTCCCATGTAAATCTACTACAATTCCTTCATCATCCCAAAGTGAAATGTAAGTTTGTATGTAGATTTTTCATCGCGTATACTAAAATATATGTCATAGAGATAAAAAATTAAATACAAGGGGTTTTACAATGAAAGCAATTGTTATAGGGATACTGGCATCATTTTTCTTTGCCTTTACCTTTGTTTTAAACCGGGCAATGGACTTAGAAGGTGGAAGCTGGATTTGGAGTGCATCATTACGGTATTATTTTATGGTTCCAATGCTATTACTTATTGTTATGTATAGAGGGAACTTAAAGCAACTCTTTCAATATATGAAAAACAATCCGAAAGAATGGTTAGTGTGGAGTATCGTTGGATTTGGTCTCTTTTATGCACCGCTTAGTTTTGCTGGAGCGTTCGGACCAGGTTGGCTTGTTGCATCAACATGGCAAATTACAATCGTTGCAGGGATTTTGTTAACACCATTTTTTGCGGTGGATCCACTACATAAAAAACTTCCGATGAAGGAATTAGTTATGTCGGGCATTATTTTATTCGGTGTTGTTCTCATGCAAGCAGAACATGCTTCTTCATTAGGTATTCGTGAAACCGTTTTATGTGTAGTTCCTGTACTTATTGCAGCATTTGCGTATCCTCTTGGAAATAGAAAAATGATGCAAGTTTGTAAAGGGGAATTAGATGTATTTCAGCGAGTACTCGGTATGACATTAGCAAGTTTACCATTTTGGTTTTTATTATCTGGTTACGAAGTATCAACAGGCGGATTACCGTCAAGTAGCCAAGTTTTTCAATGTTTTATTGTAGCAGTTAGCTCTGGGTTAATCGCGACAGTATTATTTTTCTTTGCAACAGATCTTGTGAAAGATGATCCGCAAAAATTAGCAACAGTGGAAGCGACGCAGTCTGGTGAAGTTTTATTTGCGCTAGTAGGAGAGCTGATCTGGTTATCTGCACCAATTCCGTCATCATTATCTTGGATTGGTATGAGTCTCGTTATTATTGGAATGATACTTCATAGTTATGTGGCTGTCGTTGTAAAAAAAGAAGAAAAAATAACGGCGTAATGAGATTAGCTCTTTTTATTAAGAGTTAGTCTTTTTTTCATAGAAAGGGATGAAAATATGAATTTACAGCGTGTTGAACAAATTGAAAAAGATTCAATATTAAATGTGCTACAATATGCCGTCGGTCCAAATGAAATAAGCTTAAAGAAAGCAGTATTATTTTATCAAAGTAATAAAGGGACTTTGTACAAATATGAAGAAAAAGCTTGTCTAGGTATTGAAGTAATCGGAGCAACTAAAGCACGAGTATGTCATATAGCAGTGGCTCCAGATTATCGTCAAAAAGGAATTGCACTGCAAATGATTAAAGAAGTGGTAAGGATATATCAATTGACTTATATAGAAGCAGAGACAGACGATGGGGCGGTAGAATTTTATAAAAGAATTGGTTTTCAAGTTAAAAGTTTAGGAGAAAAATATCCAGGGATAGAAAGATTTCATTGTTACATGGAAAAATAGCATGAAAATATATAATTGTACATATTGAATATAGTTTGAAAAAAATAATAATTTCATTATATAATATAGGTATCTGGAAAAATATAGATAAAAGAAGATAGGTGTATAACAAGTGAGAATGGATAAAAGTAAGTTTATAAAAATAGCTACTTCAATAGGGGTGTCATCTTTTTTATTAACAGGTTGTGGTGATTATGAAGAAGAAACTGCTCAGCAAGAAAGTACAGCTGTTAAAACAGATGGTGCAAAACAAAGAAATGAGCAAGAAACATTAAATTGTGATGATAAAGCCCCAACCAATGAAAATGTAGAGAAAGATGAGTTATGCAAGGAAAATAATCCGTCATTTTCATCTTATCATGAAAACTCTCATTTACCGATACTTCCATTTGTAGCAGGATATTTATTAGCGAGTAGAACTTCAAATATGAATTATACAGCAAAACCAAATTTAATGAAGAAACCGTATGCAAATAATGTTATTCCATATCGTGAAAAAGATGAGCGTAGAACAGGTGGCGGTAGTAGCGGTGGTTATTCTGGTGGTTCTAACGGTAACAATAATACTTCCAATAAAGTAGATTTAAATAAACAGCAGCCAAATCCATCCAATAAAGTAACACCAGATACAAATACGCCAAAATCATCTACTACGCAAACACCGAAAGTAAACTCTGGTTCAAGTGGAATTGGAAACGCAAAAGCGCCAGCAGGATCCTAAAACGAAAGGGTAATGGAGTAATGTATACAGAACGAGAGCAAGAAGAGTATATGAAAGTATGGTTTTCACTTGCAGAAGAGGCTAGTAGGAATGGTTTCACTTGGCCTAGTCTGTTAGAGAATGAAGAATGGAATCAATATATGGCAACAGGGATGTATCGCATGCCAGCAAAAACTTATACTGCTATCTCAAAAGCGACAGAAGAAATCATGTATGTGTTATATAGAACGTATCAATATATTGTAAATACGACAGAAGATTTTCAAAAACTTGGATTCCCAGCTGAAGCGTGGGAAATGGCGAGAATGAAACATAATGGTTTATTTTCATATTTTACAAGGTTTGATTTTATCGTAAATGGTGACGATATAAAATTAATAGAAGTAAATTGTGATACGCCAACAGGCTATTTAGAACCGTCTGTCGCAAATGAAGTGTTATGCCGTTATCATGATGTAAATCACCCAAACCATATAGAAGAGCATATTGTGCAGGCATGGGAACAAATTAAACATGACTATCATATAGGCCCTGAAGAGACGATATATTTTACTAGTTATGATTGGCACGATGAAGATAGTCAAACGGTTCAGTTTTTAAGAACGTATTGCTTAAATCAGTCAACGGACTATGTAGGAATACAAGACATTGTCGTTGCGGAAGATGGTATATATACGCCGAGTGGAGAAAAAATAAAATATTTATATAGACTGTATCCAATAGAGTATTTAGTAACGGACGTTGATAAGAATGGAAAAAGGATTGGTTTACAATTTTTAGATCATATTGCGCAAGAAAGAGTGAAAATTATTAATCCGCCAGCCGCATTTGTTATGCAAAACAAAAGTGTACTCGCACTAATTTGGAAGCTTTATGAAGAAAGTGTTTTCTTTACAGAAGAAGAGCAAGACATTATTTATAAATACTTTCTACCAACATATTTTTCAAATAAGCGATTTCTAGAAAGACATGAATCATACGTTTCCAAACCTGTATTTGGTCGTGAAGGTGGCGGAGTATCTATATACGAAAATGATGAATTATTAGCTGAAGATAAAACAGAGTATTACTTTGAACAAAGGAAGATATACCAGCAATACATAGAAATGCCTGACTATACCATTGACACATGGGATGGTCCATATACTGGTAAACTATTAATTGGCTCTCACTGTATAAGCGGAAGAGCAGCAGGCTTATTTTTACGTGTAGGTGAGAAAATAACGGGAAACTTATCAATGTTTACTGGGGTTACAATTGAAGGATAAAGTAAACAAAGAGCTCATCATTTGTGATGAGCTCTTTCGTCTATGTATAAAACAGCTTTTTATGGTTGGATGTAAAATCTTCACTTTCTTTTTGTGTTTTAAATCTGGATATTATAATTTAAAAATTTTTTTGTGTAATAATATTACCATTTTTTATAGATATGGAAAATGATTAAGTTAAAAATTAAGAAAAATATGATAATATATTTATATAAAAGTTTAAATTTACGTAGCTAGTGGGGGAACCAATATGAAAATGAATGAAATAGTAGCAAGTACACAATTTCCAAATACAATCGAAACAATAACAAAAGATTTAAAAGCATTAGGAGTCGAAAAAGGAATGACAATTATCGTTCATTCATCACTAAGTTCTATCGGGTGGATATCTGGTGGTGCGGTTGCTGTAGTAGAAGCATTAATGAAAGTTGTTACGGAAGAAGGAACGATAATAATGCCAACGCAATCTTCGGATTTGTCCGATCCGAAACATTGGTCAAGACCACCTGTACCGGAAGACTGGTGGCAAATTATCCGAGATAACGTCCCAGCATTTGATTCACGTATAACCCCAACAAGGGGAATGGGTGAAATAGTTGAATGTTTTCGTACATATCCGAATGTAGTACGTAGTAATCATCCGTTAGGAAGTTTTGCTGCATGGGGAAAACATGCAGTAGAAATAACAATGAACCATTCGTTATCAATGAGCTTTGGAGAAGAATCTCCATTAAGAAAAATATATGATTTAGACGGGTACGTATTATTAATTGGTGTTGGATATGATTCCAATACGTCTGTTCATTTATCCGAGGTGCGTTCTGGTGCATGTGAGTTAATACAAGTAGGAGCACCTATTATAGAAAACGGTGAAAGAGTGTGGAAAGAGTTTTTTGAAATGGATTACGAATCTGAGAAGTTTGTAGAAATTGGTGTGGAGTTTGAGCGAAAAGGAACTGTAAAAAATGGGAAGATAGGGAATGCAACGTGTCGTCTAATGAAACAGCGTGATATAGTTGACTTTGGAACAGAATGGTTTCGTAAGAAAAATTAGTAAGGGATGGTTACAATGAAGGGGAAAAAGGTATTAATTACGAGCGGTGGTTGTCTAGAAAAATGGGATCAAGTACGCGGGCATACGAATATGGCCAAAGGTACAATCGGAAGGATAATCGCAGAAGAACTTCTAGCTAAAGGGGCACATGTTATATATTTACACGGTTATTTTGCGGAGAAACCGAGTGATGTACATAGAGGGTTAGAATTACATCCATTTGAAGGAATCGTTGATTTACAAGATAAAATGAAAAGTATCATATCACATGAAAAGATTGATGCAGTCATTATGGCAGCGGCTGGATCAGATTGGATTGTGGAGAAAATTTGTGATCAAGATGGTAATGTTCTTAATATGAACGGAAAAATTTCAAGTGATATAGCACCGATTATTCACTTTCAAAAGGCTCCAAAAGTATTAAAACAAATAAAAGAATGGGACCCAGAAACAGTACTTGTTGGTTTTAAACTTGAAAGTGATTTAAATGAAGAAGAACTGTTTGAAAGAGCAAAAAATAGAATGAAAGAAGCAAGGGCGAATGTAATGATTGCGAATTCACCACATTCTTTATATTCGCGCGGAGCTGTGCATTATGTAATTGGACAGGATGGTAAAGGGAAGTTGTGTAATGGGAAAGATGAAACAGCGAAAGAAATTGTCAAAAGCTTAGAGTTATTATGTAATCGTGTCACTGCTTTTTAAAATTAAGTTTTTAGATGAGAATGAATCCGCATAGTAATAAGTAAGCGAAACTTTAATTGGTGGGAATTTTACTTTTACACGAATGTGAAGCGTATACCAATCAAGAGCTATACACAGAATAATTGGTGAGGAGTGGATTCTATGGAACATTTATTAAAGCAAGCTATTAAACTTAGAAACGAAAAGAAATATGCGCAGTCTAAAGAGATGCTTATAGGATTAACAAACTTTACAAAGGATGCAGAAGTACTGTATCAGTGTGCGTGGATACATGATGTAATGGGGCTAGAAACAGAAGCAGTTCCGTATTATGAGCAGGCAATCGCAAATGGACTTGATGGCGAATCGCTTTGCGGTGCTTATATTGGTTTAGGAAGTACATATCGTTGTATAGGGGAATATGAAAAGGCAATTACAGTATTAGAAGCTGGGGTGAAAAAATTCCCAGAGAATGCTCCGATGAAAGTATTTTTATCATTAGCAAAATATAACGTAAACGATCACGAATCAGCGATGAAATTATTACTTGAAACTGTCGTGAAAGTAGAGGAAGTAAAAGAATTTGAACGTGCCATTTCATTTTATAAAGACCATTTAAATGAGGTTTTTAAATAAAGGAGTGAACGTATGGAGGTTACACTATCACGAAGGCGAAAAGGTGTTTGGATTGGACTCGTCTTTTTAATTATGCTACCAAACTATTTATTGTATGCCCTTCCAATTGTACCAGTTGCGCCGAAAGAAGTTGTGCTTGGGTCATTATTAGATTGCATGTTTGTCATTCCAATCATCACGTATTTCTTCATTATTCGAAAAAGATACTCGTTAACGTATATAGTTCCTGTTGTAATAGCTGGTTATATTTTTGCGAGATTTATTATTCCAAGTGACTATTTACAAGCTTTTTCATTCATCTCTTATATTATTGTTGCGGCTGAAATTGCATTTGTAGGTCTAGAATTATTCCTTCTCTATAAAATTGTTAGAGTGCTTCCTAAAATAATAAAAAAATATAAAGAATATAGAAGAGAAAATTATTCCTTTTCTTATGCAATTGATGCAGCGTTTGACGCTACTATGAAAAGAAGTAAGTTAGTAGATGTCATTCTAAAAGAGTGTAAGTTAATCTATTATGCGTTTTTATCGTGGCGTGAAAAAGTACCAACAGGTAAATCTGTATACTCATATCATAAAAAGACTGGTGCTATAGGTGTGTATATCATGATTATTCATGCAACAATAATTGAAAGCATTGGTTTTCATTATTTACTACATCAGTGGAATCCAGTAATAGCATGGATTTTACTTATTTTAAATGTATACGCGATGATTTATTTTATAGCTGAAATACAAGCGATGCGCAAAAATCCCCTTGTCGTAACAGAAGAACAAGTAGTCATTCAAATCGGATTAGGAAAGAAAATTGTTATGCCATTTACACAAATTGATAATATTGCGTTCTACAAGGGTGAATTGCTAACGGCAAAAGAAAGGAAACAGGTATTGGATGCAACTGTTATGGAGTTCATAAAAGAACCTGCTACTTTTGAAATAACATTAAAAGAGCCAGTGAAAGCGCAGTTGTTATACGGCTTTTCTAAAACAGTAAGTTGTGTTTACTTAAATGTTGATGAAGAACGAAAATTTTATGATGCGGTTAAGGAAAAGTTAAAACATGAGTAATAGTGCTGTTAGTTACATAAAAACAAATGAGCTTCCGTTAGAAGTGAAAAAATATGAAACATGGATAGTGAAAAACTCTTTCTAAATAAGAAGGAGTTTTTATTATATACTTTTATAAATCATTATATAAAAAACTATACACTTCTTTATCACTACATAAATGGATATAATTGAGGATAGAACTAGCATAAGGGGAAACAAAATAATGAATAAGTTACTTACATCGAAAATTGAAATTATAGAAAGAAAAATCCGGTATAACTCAACAATAGTAGATCACAATTGCTTATTACTTGAAAAGCAATCACAAAGTATCGTTTTATTTCACGAGGTGCAGTATTCATTTACAATGACTGCAAATGATACTAAGTTAACAATCCCAAAAGGAAGTTATACAATCGCATATTACTGGAAAGATCGTCCGTACAATTTATACGTATGGAGAGATATAAAAGGAAAGTATTTAGGTTTCTATTTTAATATTGTAAAAAACACACAAATAAAAGATGAAGTGGTTTCCTTTGAAGATTTAATCATCGATATTATGGTACTTCCAAATGGAGAATACTTCATATTGGATGAAGATGAATTACCAGAACCATTAGGGAATTTCGAAGGTGGTTATGTGAGGAAAGCTCTTTATGGATTAAAAGAAATCATTCAAAAAGAGCTGCCACCAATAGTTTTGGAGACAGCCAGGGTGCAGAGGAAATAAAATTTAATTACATAAATATTTTGAATGGGAATGAGTAGTCTCAAGTTATATGATCTAACTTTTTTAATAAATCTAAGGTTAGTAGCATATTTCTTGAAATTACTCTTTTTTTTGTAGAAATTTCGTCGCTTAGTTATTAAATCCCATCAAATGCATTTAGCGTGTGAGTTTTCTTATTGGTTACAGTGGATTAAAAATCAGAAAAAATAGTAAGTAAATGATATCGTTCAAATAAACAACAGTAAAAATATTCAAACGAATCATATGTATGTTTTGATAAAACCTAGTTGACTTATCGGAAATATTTGTATAATATGTACTTAATTCCATAACGTATTGCTGATTGGAGAAACCAAAGGCATTTTATCTGTTGATAAAATGCCTTTGGTTTTTTTATTGCACAAATACTGAATCTGTTCATTTATATGAATCATTTTAAGGAGGAGAAGAAATGACTGTTTCAATTGATGGGGTATCAAAATATTTTTTGAAACAAACTGGTACTGTTCAAGTATTAGAGAATATTAATTTTCAATTAGAGAAAGGGGATTTTGTTACAGTAATTGGTCCGAGTGGGTGCGGAAAAAGTACATTACTAAAAATTGTTGCCGGTCTAGATAATGATTTTGAAGGGGAAGTTGTTATTGACGGGGAGCCTATCTTAAAAACGAGCAAGAAACAAGGTTTTATTTTTCAAGAACATAGGCTTTTTCCATGGTTAACAGTTGAAGAAAATATAGCGGCAGATTTATCGTTAAAAGATAAGTATGTGAAAGATAAGGTAAGAGAATGGGTTGAAATCGTTCGGTTAGATGGCTTTGAAAAATCGTATCCGAAAGAAATTTCAGGCGGGATGTCACAACGTGTTGCGATAGCGAGAGCGTTATTAAGAGATCCAAATGTATTATTACTTGATGAACCTTTTGGAGCGCTGGATGCTTTTACTCGAAGTCATTTACAAGAAGTATTGCTAAATATTTGGGAGCAGAAGAAAACAACAATGATATTCGTTACACATGATATAGACGAAGCGATATATCTTTCAAACCGAATCATCATTATGAGTGCAAAACCAGGGAAAATACATAAAGTGATTGAAAATAATTTGCCTTATCCGCGAAATAAAACTTCTCAATCGTTCCAACAACTTCGAACGAAAGTATTACAGCAGTTTGAATATGGAGGGTTGATTCAAACAAGTATATAGGAAAAGGGTGATTTTATATGTATAAAAAATTAAAAATTCTTTCTTTTGCTTTAGCTATATCAGTATGTTTGTTAGGATGTGAAAAAAGTACAGCAAGTAGTAAGAAAGAAGATGTAACAATACAAATTGGTATACAACAAGGATTAAGCCCGCTATTACTAGCAAAGAAAAAGGGATGGTTTGAAGAGGAGTTTAAAAAAGAAGGAGTTAAAGTGAAATGGACAGAGTTCCAAAGTGGACCTCCTTATTTTGAAGCAATCGCATCAAACCGGTTAGACTTTGGTGAAGTAGGGAATTCTCCAGTCATTTCAGCGCAAGCAGCAGGTATTGGATTTACCGAAATCGCCAATACAAGTTATGCGAGAAAAGGAACTGGAATTCTCGTTCAAAAAGATAGTAAGATTGCGAGTGTAAAAGATTTAAAAGGTAAAAAAATTGCAGTAGCAAAAGGAAGTAGTGCCTTTAATTTATTATATCGAGCACTTGATAAAGAAGGTATTGATGCAAAAGATGTAAATGTCATTCAATTACAACCAGATGAAGCGCAGCCTGCATTCGAATCAGGATCAGTAGATGCATGGGCGATTTGGGACCCTTTCATATCATTACATACGTTAAATAAAGGTGCGAAGGTGATTGCAGACGGTGAAACATTAAATGTCTCTTCACCAGAATTTTTAATTACGAGGACAAAATTTGCGAAAGAACATCCAGAATTAGTTGAGAAATTCCTCAAAGTTTATGAGAAAGCACGTGTATGGCAAGATGCTAACTTAGATGAAGCAATAAAAGTATACACTTCTGTAAAAAAGATAGATGCAGAGATTGTAAAAGAAGTGTTTAATCACGACAAACCAATTTTAGTTCCGGTAACTAAGGAAATAATAGCAGAACAACAAAAGACTGCGGATTTTCAATATAAGCTCGGTTCTATAAAGAAAGAAATTAAGACGGAAAAAGTTGTAGATAATTCTTTCGTAGAAAAAGCATTGAAAGCGAAGTGAAAAGAGGTTTTGTAAAGTGGAAAATACGAAAGCTGTTATGAAACCAGCGAGTATAACGATTAAGAAAAATGGCATAAAGAAGGTACGAAAGTTAAATGTAAAAGTTTTAGTAAGGGCGATTACTATACCGGTTATTATATTAATAATTTGGCAGTTGGCTGGCGTATTCGGTCTTGTTTCTAAAACAGTTTTACCAACACCATTAGATATTTTTCTAGCTTTCCAAGAGCTTATTAAAACAGGAGAGTTATTCGGCCATTTAAGTATTAGTGTATTGAGGGCTGCGGCTGGTTTCTTTATTGGTGGGGGCTTAGGAATCATTTTAGGAACGATTGTTGGATTTTCAACGAGAAGTGAGCAATATTTAGACCCATCTGTGCAAATGTTAAGAACTGTACCTCATTTAGCTGTTGCGCCGCTTTTCGTATTATGGTTCGGTTTTGGTGAAACATCAAAAGTGTTATTAATTGCAGATGGTGCATTTTTTCCTTTATACGTAAATGCATTTTTAGGTATTAGAGGTGTGGATTCAAAGTTATTTGATGTTGCGAGAGTGTTAGAGTTTAGTAAAAGAAAATTAATCACGAAACTAATTTTACCAGCTGCATTGCCTAACCTTTTACTAGGAGCAAGGTTATCGTTAGGTGTTGCGTGGGTGAGTTTAGTAGTAGCAGAACTTATGGGGTCTACAGAAGGTATTGGCTATATGATTATGGATGCAAGGCAATTTTCAAATACAGATATCGTATTTGTCGGCATAATTATATTTGCATTTGTTGGGAAGTTTTCTGACTCTCTAGTACGTTTACTAGAAGTGAAGTTTTTAAGATGGCGAGATAACTTTAAAGGTGAGACAGGGAATTAACATATAAATTATTAGGGGTAATTTATATAGAATGTGTTAGTATACGATTCAAAATAAATAAGGGGTGTGTAAAGGTATGGAATTATTATGGTTTATTCCGGCTTATGGAGATGGTCGATATTTAGGAACGACAAAACGAGGAAGAGCAGCTGAATATGGTTATTATAAGCAAGTTGCTGCGGCAGCTGATTATTTAGGATATACGGGTGTTTTACTTCCAACTGGTCAAGGATGTGAAGACCCTTGGGTGTTAGCTTCAGCTCTTGCTGCTGAAACAGAAAAACTAAAATTTTTAGTAGCAGTGAGACCAGGACTAATGTCCCCTACAGTTGCAGCGAGGATGGCATCTACATTTGATAGAATTTCACATGGGAGGCTGCTTATTAATGTAGTAGCTGGAGGAGATCCAGTTGAACTACAAGGAGATGGATTATATCTTGATCATGATGAAAAATATGAAGCAGCGGATGAATTTTTAAAAGTTTGGAAATCGACATTGCAAGGTGAAACGATCTCTTTAGAAGGAAAACATATTAAAGTTACAGATAGTAAAGTTGTATTCCCACCAGTTCAAACGCCATATCCTCCTATATATTTCGGAGGATCGTCAGCTGCTGGAAAAGAAGTAGCAGCTGAACATAGTGATGTATATTTAACGTGGGGAGAGCCGCCAGAGCAAGTGAAAGAGAAAATAGAAGAAGTAAGAAAACTTGCAGAAGAGAAGGGGCGTACAGTGCGATTTGGCATTAGATTACACGTAATTGTAAGAGAAACAGAAGAAGAAGCATGGGAAGAGGCAGAACGTTTAATTCAATATGTGGATAATGAAACAATTGAGCTTGCTCAAAAGACATTTGCAAGATATGATTCGGTTGGTCAAAAACGGATGACCCATTTAAATAAAGGTACGAGAGAGTCGTTAGAGATAAGCCCTAATTTATGGGCTGGAATCGGACTTGTAAGAGGTGGGGCAGGTACTGCACTTGTAGGCGATCCGCATACAGTAGCAGAAAGGATAAAAGAATATGAATCGTTAGGAATTGATACGTTTGTTTTATCAGGATATCCGCATTTAGAAGAAGCGTATGAAGTGGCAGAATTGTTATTCCCATTATTGAAAGACGAGAAGAAAGAAGAAAATAAAATTGTTGGTGAAATGATTGCTGATGCATATGCATATGCATTAAAAAAATAGTGAGAAATAAAGTTTCACTTATTTATTGCTTCATTTTGTTTACTGCCTGTTAACACGAGATAAAAAACCCGCAAGTTATTCGCTTGCGGGTTTTCATCGTAAATTATTAGAAAATATGGTAAAATTAAAGGGTAACTTAAGGTGCGGTTGGTTGTTCAATTATCACTTCTCCGAGTAGGAGGGGGGTGATAATACGTGAGTGAAATAGCGTTGCTACTGCAGGGTGGACTGTTTCTCGTTGCATTGTTAACGTTCGTCGTCGTTTTAATAGACAAGCTCAAAAAATAACAACCCACCTATGCCTATAGAATGTGGGTTGTTTTGTTTGTAAGAAACAAATAGGATAAATGAACAATCCAATCTGCTAAGTTACGTGGACTAGTGTGTAGCCGCACACTAGTCTTTTTTATTTATATACAATTTATAATTGGTTTATGTGATTGTATTGTTCTTTTCATACTCATTATAACACAGTGTCTTTTCATCAAGAAAGGAGACCGTATGTTCTGGTCTCTGTTATATAGTAGGTGCTTTTTCTTTAAACAGCCCATCCATATACTGTTTTAAACTTTGGACATAAAATTTCTGTGTATTCACATTATTTACACCGACAATGGGTGATGGAAGGTCAAATCTTTTTTCTGATAAATGAACGACAACATCAAAAATGTCAAACAAACGAATGAAGCAAAACAGACCGTCTTTATCGCTAAGTAAAATAAAGTAATGATTTTCACTACTTGTATTTAGCGTATTCCATAAAGAACTTTTGCTTAAATCACGTACAATGCTTTTTTCTTTTAGTTCCACGAAATCTGCATTTGAGAGAATGGTAGAGATATCAATCGCATCTTGATCTTCAAAGTAGCCATCAACTGTTTGTACAGCGAATGTATAAGCCATTTTTAATATACTCATTTTATATTTACGGTTATCCAATAGCAATTCACGTTGAATAGAACTGGCTACTTTCGTTACACGTTCCTCTTTCCAAATTTCATTATGTAAGGAAATATCGTGCTTTTTACATAGTTTCATAATTAATGCATTAGAATAAAGAATTTCGTCGCTTACTTCGACAACATCAGTCTCAGCAGCCGCAAGTTCCTCACCGTGCTCATTCGTATAGAGTGGGGAATCAATTTGTCTTTTCATTTGTTCAATCTTAAATTGACTCAATTTATGCCTAATTAAAGGACGATCAATATTTGTTGTCATTTGTTCATGACAAGTATCACAAATTGAGTTTGTGAAATAATATCCACATAATATTTCTGGAATGACATATTGTTCACTAAGTTCTTTCGTATCTTTTCTGCAAATGATGCATTGTGTCATTTTTATCACCTTTACCTGCAAATTTGTATGTAATCTCATTGTAGTGTATTTATTGGTATTTTGGAATATTGTAAAGGAAAATATTATGTGAAATTCATACTTATTTTGGTACAATGAAGAGAAGTGCTAGTTTAAAGGAGGCCATTTTTTTGAAATCAAAAGTGCACTTTTG
This sequence comes from Bacillus sp. GMa5/1, assembly GCF_050172015.1. NCBI lineage: Bacteria > Bacillati > Bacillota > Bacilli > Caryophanales > Bacillaceae > Bacillus > Bacillus sp. GMa5/1. The sequence continues at coordinate 16,930 of NZ_JBNLYC010000067.1, forward strand.
GACATTAGAAGTGCTAATGGTTGTAGGAATCATATTTATTTGCACAAAAATATCATTTTTATTTCAACCGATTGGTATCTTCATATCAACATTATTTTTCCCAATCTTAATCGCGCTTTTTTTATACTTCATATTTAATCCTGTATTAATCTTTTTGGAGAATAAAAAAGTACCTAGAAATTTAGCGATATTGCTGTTATATCTTTTTATCATAACATTAACTGCGGTTGGCGTTGGAGTAGTTGTTCCTACGATTTCACAACAGCTAATGGACTTAGTAAAAAATATGCCAGGCTACATAAAAGAAGGAAAAGTATACATACAAGAATTATCACATCATAGGTTGTTTGAATGGTTATCTACACAAAACTACGTTTCCATTGAAACAATTGAAAAAAATGCGATTGAATACTTAAAAGATATACCAAATACAATTACGTCGAGTGCAACGGCTTTATTTGGTATCATCACGAACGTTGCATTAGTTGTATTTACTGTACCGTTCATTTTATTTTACATGTTTAAAGATGGACATGCCTTTCCAGGAAAAGCGGTAAGTTTATTACCAGAGTCTTACCGTGAAGAGGGGCTTCGTATCATTAAGGAAACGAACGAAACATTATCTGCATATATTCAAGGGCAAGCGCTCGTTTGTATATTTGTAGGTGCGTTTACTTTTATCGGTTATTTAATTATCGATTTACCGTACGCTTTCGTTTTAGGAATTATTGCAGCATTTACAAACATCATTCCTAACTTAGGTCCATTTATCGGAGCAGCACCAGCTGTTATTGTAGGACTGTTCGTATCTCCGATGCAAGCCTTATACGTAATTATTATCGTAACAATTGTACAACAGTTTGAAAGTAATATTATTTCACCACGTATTATGAGCTCGAAATTAAACATCCACCCATTAACAATTATTATCCTAATTTTAGGGGTAGGTAACTTTGCTGGAATCATCGGAATGATTTTAGCAGTACCAGTTTATGCAGTAACAAAAACAGTTGTTTCAAACTTAGTGAGATTGTTTAAAACGAAGAGAAGTAATCGGAAATAGTAAAACCTGAGAAAGATACACCTCTTTTTAAGTGGTGTATCTTTTGTTTATAAAAAAATAATTAAAAGCGGGTTGATTTGATTTTATTATATATTTTTTATACATCAAATTCAGCGATGAACTTGTGTGACATAAGCTCTATAAAACTATGTGGAATCCCTCTGAACTATCCAAATCATTTCCTTACAGCGTGCTATCATCATCATAATCGACTCCTTTCAATTCTATATAGTTAAACGATTAAAGGTGAGTGTAGTATTTGCTTCTACGATCTCGAATTTCATCAATAACTTGTTTATATTGTCTTTCTTGTTTTAATTCATTTTGAGATATTGTTTCTTTTTGAATCGTAATCGTTAAAAAGAATAGGTGAAACTTCATATGTGAATTCCTCCTTTCGAATTGGAATTACAGATGACTACAGTAATGACTTTGTCTTTCTTTTACAGAATCCATAGCCTGATTAATTTGTCGTTCATGAAGCATTTCAGACTCAGAAAATTTATTTTTTTGAATGGTAATAGTTAAAAAGAATACTTTAAATTTCATAAAATAATTACCCCTTTATAAGTGATTTAGAAAAGACGAGTGTAATAAGAAGATTGAAGCTCTTTTACTTCGTCCATAATATTTTGAATGTGTTGTTCACGTAAAATCTCTTTCTGTGAGAGCTTACGTTTTTGAATAGTGATTGTTAAAAAGAATGCTTTAAATTTCATGAATATATTACCCCTTTAAAATATATTTTTAATACATTTGAGTGTAGTATGAACTTTTAATGTCAGTTATTTTATCAGTCAGTTGTTTTAACTGTTGTTTACGATTGATTTCATTTTCAGATAAATTATTTTTTTGAAGTACAGTCGTAAAAAAGAAAATATGAAAAGTCATAAATGAATTCCTCCTTTCGAAAAGGAATTACAGGTGATCACAGTAAAGTGCTTGGCGCTCCTTAACATCATTCATAGCTTTTTCAATTTGCTCATTATGAAGAATTTCATCTTTGGAAATTATATTTCTTTGAATCGTAATACTTAAAAACAATACGCTAATAGTCATTGAATGTTGCTCCTTTCTTAGAAAAATAATGTAAGAGACTAAAAAATCGCGCAAAAAAACCACAGGAAGATACAGTTCTCCTATGGCTGGGCGTGAAAAAGCCACAGGAAAGTATACGGCCTCCTGTGGCGAATTTATGAATTAAATGAAATAAAGTACGATTTTCAATTCTCCATTAGGGTGGTCGAATTCATATTTAATTGTCCAGAAAACACAGGTGCAGTTAACGCTAAAGTTAATGCATGTAATTGTAATTTCATCATTTCCTTCGACCTCCTTTTAGAATTTTTTTCTTACGTTAGTAAGTATATACAATTAATGGATAATTGTAAACATAAAAAATGAAAATTTTTAATTTTGATTAAAATGCGTATATTTAAAAGGGATTTGAAAGTAAATATTGTAATTAACGAAATATCGATAAAAATGGGGGATGCTAAATGAAATATATGCATCATAACATGATCGTTATGCTAACAATTTTTTTATTCATTGCGGCTTGTTCTAATGGAGAAAGAATAAAAGATATATATGATATTAGGTCAGATGATTTTAAGAAATATACTGGGACATACGTTGGTAATAATTCAGATGTGGTTGCAATTGTTAATCATTTACCCGGTGGTGGAACAGTTCAAAGTATAAGTTTAGAAAATGAAAATATAAAAGTGAACTATGGCGCAAAAGAAAGTGGGGCTCTTACAGAAGAAATGATTGAGACGTATTGGTTTGATGAGAAGGATACGATGAAGAAGAATTTTTTCTTTAATGCTATATATTTAGTGATTTTAGTGCCAAATGCAAAAATTTATGAGTTTCAGGTAGAGAATAAAAACTTTAAGATAACGAGGGAAGAAATGTTATCAATTTTGCATAGAATATTCGATGATTTTCCAAAAGAAAAAGATATATGGGATAAAAATAAAGTTATAAAGTTCTTTAACGGCAATGAAGAAAAAATTAAAATGCTTGTGGAAGATAAAGATTTTCGGAAATCTTTATTTGCTAAATATCCAGTGAGCCAGTTGAAATAATGGAGGGGAGAAGATGGAGTTAGTATACAAAATTTCTTATCATAGAATGCAGGACCTTTATTACAATTTTTGAAAGAAGACATTCCGTACATCCCGCATGTAACAGTCGGAAGAAAAGAAAGTGCCAAATTAGCTGCTGAAGTAGTGAAGGAGATTCCTAGTTTTCATGGGAAGTTAAATTGTGTGATTGATAGAATAAGCGTGGAGCGAATTGGAGAGAACGGGGAATCAATTATTGAATTTGAAGTGCCATTTTTAAAAAGCTGACAAAAGTCAGCTTTTTATTTCGTAGCATGAAGTAATGCACCAATTGCACCGCTATTACCACCATCTTGTAAAAAGATTGGTGTTTTATTTTGATATTCGGTGTAGCTACTTATAATATGTTGAAGTTGTACGTTATTACATAAAGTCGAACCAATATAAATAATATGTTTAATGTTTTTTGTTTCAGCGAATTGAAGGCTTAATGCAGTAACGACTTCACCAACAAGTCCTTGTATAGTAGCAAGTATGTCTGAGCTATTATATTTCGATTCTGAAATAGCGGCTTTACCAAAATTGCTAGCAGTTAAGCTATTATCAATAGGTGAGAGAATACCACCATAAATATCTCCAACCGTAATATCTAGTTCTTTTCTAGATCCTACTTTTGTTAGAGGAATTACATCTTCAAAATGATCTATATTTGTTAACAATTTTGAAAGTCCCATAATAGTCCCACCGCCAACTCCGGTTCCACCAGCGCGAATATATTGTTCATTATAAACATAATGGATAGAAGTACCTGTACCGATATTGGTTAAAATAAAATTGTTTATAGTGTGTTTTTCTTCTTTTAATATGTATTGGACACCTGCAAGAGTAGATTCAAATTCGTTTAGCTCTATTATTTTATATGAACCTGTAAGCAGATGCTGTAATAGTTTCGATTTACCACCCGTAATACATATTTGTTTTATGCCATTGTTGTTTTTAATCCAATCTATTATTTTATGTTGTTCATGTGAATAAAATTTTTCAAAAGTTAATAGCTTTTTTTCGTTAAAATAAGCTATTTTCGTTAATGTGCCTCCAGCATCGATACCGATAGTACGTTCCATTTTCCTGCTCCTAACTACGTAATATGTTTTCCTATTTACTTAATTGGTTGAGAATAGATATTTCCAACTGATATAAGGAACACTTTAATCTGCTTGATATATTAATAGTTTTTCTATAGTTACAATAGGCTGGTCGTTTACAGTTGCAATACCTTTACCAAGAATAAAACCTCGGCGATTGCGCGTTAGCTCATAATGTAAATCAAGTTTATCACCGGGATATGCTTTTCCGTGGAATTCAACTCCATCTAAAGAGGAGAGAAATCCTAGTCCTTCAGAATCACTTGTATGTACAAATGCACTAAGCTGGGCAAGTGATTCTACAATTAACATATGAGGCATATGTTTTTGACTATCATTTATAAACCATTCGTTATTTGTAATGAGTTTATATCCTGTAACGGATTCACCTTGTTTTACATTTGTTACTTTATCAATCATTAAAAATGGATAACGATGGGGAAGCGTGTCTTTAATATGCATATGAAAGTACCTCCAATTAATAATACCCCTGCTAAAGTTAAGCAGGGGAGTGGGAACTAATTTTTAACTAATTCATCTACTTTTTCAAGGACGAAAATGCCGCTATTTCTAATATTTTCAACAACTTGTTGCAACACTTCTTTATCTTGAACGAGTGCAATACGTACGAAGCCTTCTCCATGAGGTCCAAATGCATGACCAGGTGTAACAACGACATTCGCACGATCCATTAATGCATAAGCGAAGTCTAGAGAAGTCCATCCTTGTGGAATTTCAGCCCAGACAAACATACTACCAGCTGGCTTATCGACATTCCAGCCAAATGTTCGGAATCCATCGACTAAAGTATCTCTCCGTTCTTGATAAATATCGCGGTTTTTCTCACAAAATGCAGCGCCATTTCTTAGTGCTACAGATGCCGCTTTTTGAATTGGTAAAAATACACCGTAATCGGTATTAGATTTAAATTGAGTAAGTGCACGAACAATTTCTTCGTTTCCAATCATATATCCAATACGGCTACCTGCTAAACTATAACTTTTTGACAAAGAATTGATTTCTACACCAACTTCTTTAGCACCAGGTACAGAGAGAAAGCTAATTGGCTTATTACCATCGAAATAAAATTCAGCATAAGCAAAATCATGGACAACGATAATATTATGCTTTTTCGCGAATGCGATTACTTCTTTAAAGAAATCTTCATGAGCCATTGCTGGAACGGGATTCCCTGGGAAGTTTAAAATCATCATCTTCGCTTGATCGGCAATTTCTTCAGGGATGACTTCTAAGTCTGGTAAGAAATCATTCTCTTTCTTTAAAGGCATGTAGTAAGATGTTGCACCAGCCATTTGAATACCTGTTTCATAAGCTGTATATCCTGGATCAGGAACTAATATAATATCACCTGGATTTGCATAAACCATAGGTAAATGAACGAGCCCGTCTTGTGAACCCATTAATAATAAAACTTCTTTATCCGCATTTAATAAAACGTTATGAGTGTTGTTGTAATATTCAGTTACAGCTTCGTGAAATTCTTGAATACCTGATAATGTATACCCATAGCTCTCTTTTTCACTCGCTGTATGTACCATTGTTTCTCTTACAAAATCAGCGGGCGGCATATCAGGATTTCCGATGCTCAAATCAATCATGTTATGACCTGCTGCAATTTTTTCTTTTTTATAGGCTCCTAATTCACTAAATATAGAAGATTGGAATGCTTTCATTCTAGTTGCTAACGTGTAAGTCATCAAAACCCCTCCTAAAAACAGTGCTTTCATTCTGCGTTTTTAATTATTCTGAAAACACATGTTTACATTTTATCATTTTTTTATGAAAATTAAAACGATTGACAAATTTAGAGGGAGGATTAGCCTATTTTGAAAAGTAACGATGTAAATAGCGTAGATGTGTTAATTGAAATGTCTATTATAGGATTCATTTTATATAACTTAAGATATTTTCTAGTTTTTATTAAGTATATTTCTCATGTTTTGAATGAAAAAGAATACGAAAACAAGGGCTATTTTTGTGGACGATTTCTAAAGTGAAATAACGCAGAAAATATTTTCTGCGTCTCCTCTGAAATGTAATCATTTCTTTTTATATGTGCATAATTTTTCGGCTGTCAAAAAGTATACATTTAATGTACCGTCGGCAACTTTTAAAGTTTGGTCCGATGTAAATGAATTACCATAATCAATGTGATATATATTAGAATTTTTGACAAATGAGCCTTTATATAAATCGTCTTTATTCTTTGTTGTTTGCATTTCTACTAAATTTTGCACAATTTCCTCTTTATTTTCTTTTTTGATAACTGTTTCAAATTTATAATATACAGGGCATTCCCCTTTTTTATTGTCAACGACTTCCCAAGAACCGTATATATCGTTACTGCTGCATCCACTAAGTAGGATGATTAGTATAGGAATTGTAAGTAGAACCTTTTTCATTTTGTGCTCCTTTCTTTTAAATTTGAATAAACGT
>NZ_JBNLYC010000068.1:0-23270 GCF_050172015.1 Bacillus sp. GMa5/1
TACTTTGCTTGAAATTCGTTAATCATATATGTTTCGTAAATTTCTCTTTCCATCGGATCTTCTACAATACATACATCAATACGATACACTTCATCACGATGATTTTTAATACTTTGTCTTACTTTACGTGCTTTCCCAGCATTATAGTTAAAAAATAAAGGGAATTATATGATAGGAGATACAAATATAGACAGTCGCTGACCATTAATCTACAACCAATCCCACTCTTTACAAAAATATATCAACGATTATTCAATTATATCGATCGTAACTCCGAATATATCAACGTTTCGACACAACATATCGATTTATCGACAAATTTCGCGAAAACTATCACCAAAACCACCAACCAATCCCACACCGGCATCCACGCTCCCTACAAAAGAAAGAAACACCTTCAATTTGTCGTTTACATCTACACACGACAGACTGGGTGTTCTATCCTTGTCTCACTTTATTGGTTCACTCCAAAGTATGCAAATTCAATCGGTGCATTCTTACTCATGATGATCGGTGCTACACTTCCATTAACGCAATTGTAAAAGCAGAACTCTTCCCAACTGAAATTCGCGCACTTGGCGTATGGCTGAGTCATCGAAGACTTCGCAGATTGAGGCGGAGCTTGGTGGTGGGGATACACTAGCTAATAATAAGTCTAGTTAAAATTATGTATTCTATGTTCTTCGTTTATCTGAACTCAATTTACTTTATCTAAGAAAGCATAATTCATTAATATATAATTTAAAAACCTCTACTTATATGTAGAGGTTTTTGAATTGTATAACGGAAAAATAATCAAATTCACTTCTCTTCTATTCCATTATGACATGTATTATTTAGTTCGTTAACCACCTTTGAAAGCGCATACACAAAGTTTAACATGTTTAATATATTAAAAAAATCCTATATTTTCGTAAATAAAACAAATAATATAATAATATACAGAAAAATACATCATTTACAATAGGATGGGGGAATCGTTATGAAACTAAAAAAGCGTTTATTGGGGTAACATCTCACATCCATCAACTTAAGGTTATATCAGTTTAATTTCAGGTGTGGGTTTTTCCTTTTTCTATAGACCAAAGATTGTGAAGTAACGAAAGCCCAATTTCTCATCATACTAAGAAAGCGGGCTTTTCATATTCTGGTTTAGGTTAACTGCACCACTTTAAAACGAATAGGACTCCCCATCAGATGGCACTAAAATAGTGTTAGATAATCCTTTCTCATCAATAAAGTCATTCAATTCCTTTCTTGTTAATAGGCAATGGTTAAGTGATTCCATATGAGAAACGATAATTTTGGCCTGTGGTGCTGCCTGTTTTGTGTCATAAATATCCTCTTTTGTCATTGTAATAGGGCCACCTTCTAGAAACTGAGCAGCACCTCCATTGATCACAATAACTTCAGGGTCGTGCGTGTCAATTGCTTGTTGAACATCGTTACACCATATTGTATCACCTGCCACATACAATCTCGGCTCGTCTGGATGATTAAATACGATACCTGATACTTCACCGGTAAACTTTGTTATTTCGCCAGTTCCATGTTGTCCATTTGTTTTAAATAGCTTAATTTCTTCTATGTTGGTAACATGCTGTAAAGATTCTATATTGTGAAAGCCTTCTTTATTAATAGCCTCAATATCATGTTCATTTTGTGCATAGATTTTTATATCCTTAGGTAAAACTTTTTTAGCAACTTCGTCAAAGTGATCAGGATGTAAATGCGTGATGATAACCGCATCAACCTGAATAATTTCTTCTATAGAAATTGGTAAACTAACTAACGGATTTCTCATATCTTGATTTGGTGTATTTGGAAACGGTGGAGTGGATCCTTTGTCAGCTAAAAAAGGATCGATCAAAAACTTCTTGTCTGCATAATGTACAACAAGTGTTGCATTACGTATAAGTCTAATATCCATGCGGTATTCCTCCCTTTTATATGATTCAACAATAGTATAAAATATAAGAGAAATCATGTTACATAGATAAAATCAAAAATTTATAAGGTTTGACTTGAAATGTGAAAGGATGTGTCACGGTGTTAGATGATACAGATAAAAAAATACTAGAAGCGTTATTGAAAAATGGCCGTACGTCAATGAAGGAATTAGGAGAAAAAGTCCATCTGACGGGGCAAGCAACCTCATCTAGAGTAATAAGGCTGGAAGAGAAAGGCATCATAGAAGGTTATACGATTAAACTGAATGAAAGAAAACTAGGTTACTATGTTCACGCATTTATAAATATTTATACAAGGAGCATTCAACACAGTTCCTATTTATCATTTGTAAAAACACAACAGGAATATATCATAAAGAACTTCAAAATTAGCGGTGAAGGTTGTTATCTTCTAGAGTGTAAGTTTCCATCTAATGAAGCCCTTGATCAATTCTTAACTCAACTAAACGAACATGCTAATTACAAATTATCTATCGTAATTAAATAGAAGAACCATCGATATAAAAAAACGCTATTCTTGCTGGAGAAATATATATATAAAGAATAGCATTTTTTTCATTTTAGGGAAATGTTGTTTTAGAGTGTTATAAAGTTATAAAGTTGTTAAGTTGATGGGTATGGGGTAACATCTACACTTTGTACATTTTCTATGTTAGCAGTAGCACCTGCTAATTCTTATGCGGAAGAGTTAGAAAATGAATTAATTGAACAAGAGGTACAAATAATATCACCTAATATAACTCAATATACATGTTATCCTGCTATACAGTGCGGAAAACCAGGCACGACTTATACTAGACAAATAGCAGATATGACAAATGTATACTTAATGAATGGAGCATTAATTGGGCTTTCTGGATTTTTAGGAGGTAACCTTGTCGCGGCGGGTAGTTTTATTGCAGGAACATATTATTCAGTTGCTTCTGCATATTGGAAACCAATGTCTATGATAATTACATATAGCTCTGGGACTCCTGGTGGCGTCTCTAAAGTGGTAATGTATTCCCAAAAGAACTTTAAAGGCAAATCACAAACAAAATATCGTTAATCTCTAGTAAGGAGATGATCATCTATGAAAAACTTAATTTTAGGGGTTTCGTACTTTCTTTTACATTTTTTCATTTTTTTCCCAATTTATTATGCATACCCAAGCTATTTTGATACACCAAACAAACTCATATACTACTATATCCCTTTATCATTATTATGTTTTTTATTAACATTAGGTATAGGAAAATTATACGATAAGAAATTCAAATAAGATGAAACCTCAAAGGTGTCATCTTATTTTCCGATCCTTTATTTTATATTGATATACGAATAAAGATTACTTTACGCTATAATTCTAAATAAAATTTATTAGTATAAAAACGCCCCCATCCCTTACTAACAAAACAAAAAAGCACCAGGTCCCCCCTAGTGCTCTCCCTCTAAAACAAATGACAAGCCACCTCATGCCCCTTCGCAATCTCAACCATCTTCGGTACTTCCTGTGCGCATTTTTCAGTGGCGAATTTGCAGCGCGTTCTGAATTTGCAGCCGGACGGTGAGTTGAGCGGGCTTGGAACTTCTCCCTCTAGGATAATCCGTTCTTTGCCAATGTTTGTTGGATCTGGTTCTGGCATAGATGAGAGTAGTGCTTGTGTGTATGGATGTGCCGGTTTTGTGTATAGGTCTTCACTGTCGGCAATTTCTACTATGTTTCCTAAGTACATGACTCCGATGCGGTCTGATATGTGTCTTACCATAGATAGGTCATGTGCGATGAATAAATATGTGACTCCTGTTTCTTCTTGGATGTCTTGCAGCATATTTACGACTTGTGCTTGGACTGAGACATCGAGTGCTGAGATTGGTTCGTCACATAGGATAAAGTCTGGTTTTACAGATAATGCACGCGCGATGCTAATGCGCTGGCGCTGGCCCCCGCTAAATTCGTGCGGGTAGCGATATAAGTGTTCTTCTTTTAATCCTACCTTTTTCAGAAGGTCTAAAATGATTTCTTTTTGTTCTTCTTTTTCGTAAGAACCGTGAATGTTCATCGGTTCGCTAATAATTTGGAATACATTCATTGCCGGGTTTAATGATGCGTATGGATCTTGGAAAATGATTTGCATTCGTTTTCGATATTCTTTTAGTTCACTTTCCTTTAAACTTGCGATATCTTTTCCATCAAATAAAACGTTACCTGAAGTGACATCGTGTAAGCGAATGATACTTCTTCCTGTCGTTGATTTTCCGCATCCAGATTCTCCTACTAACCCGAATGTTTCACCCTTTTTAATTGTGAAACTTAAGTCATCGACTGCTTTTAATTGCTCCGTTTTTCTGCCGAATAGTCCCTTTTTAATAGGAAAGTATTTTTTTAAGTTCCGAATTTCAATTAAGTTTTCTTCATGCATGTGATTCACCTACTGTCTTATCGTTTAACCAGCACATGGAACGTCTTTCGTTTCCAATTTCAAAATATGGCGGACGTTCTTTTTCACAAATGTCCATCGCATGCGGGCAACGCTCTGCGAATGGGCAACCTTGTGGCGGGTTTAATAAGTTTGGCGTTACACCTTGAATTGGCGCGAGTCTCTCTTTTACGCCGTTCGATATTTTCGGCAGAGAGTTTAATAACCCTTTCGTATATGGATGATTCGGCGATTGGAAAATATCAAGTACAGGTCCTTCTTCCATAATAAGTCCGCCATACATAACGATAACGCGTGTACAGTTTTGTGCGACTATTCCTAAGTCATGCGTAATAAGAAGTAACGTCATGTTCGTTTCGTTTTTTAAGTTTTTCATTAAATCTAGTATTTGTGCTTGTATCGTTACATCAAGTGCTGTCGTCGGTTCGTCCGCAATGAGAAGGTCAGGGTTACAAGACATCGCCATTGCGATCATAACTCGCTGCTTCATACCTCCGCTTAGTTCATGCGGATATTGTTTCACCCTTTCTTCTGGTGAAGAAAGACCGACTTGTTTTAACAAGTTGACCGCGATTTGCTCTGCTTCTTTCTTTTTCACTTTTTGATGACGTATAATTACTTCCATCATTTGTTTCCCAATTTTCACGACCGGATTTAGCGCTGACATTGGGTCTTGAGAGATAAGTGAAATTTGATTTCCTCTAATAGAACGTAATTCTTTCTCAGATTTAGAAAGGATATTTTCATTATGAAAAAGAATTTCCCCTTCTTTCACTTTCCCTGGTGATGTAACGAGAGACATAACAGACTTCGCCATCACACTCTTTCCACTTCCAGACTCCCCAACGATACCAACTACTTCTCCTTTATTTAAACGAAATGTAACGCCGCGAACTGCTTCTACTTCTCCGCTTTCTATGAAAAAAGAAGTCTTTAAATTCTTCACTTCTAATAGTTTTTCAGACACGCTTCTCACTCCTTTCACGTAACACTTTAGTTTTCATTTCCAGCTCCTTTTGGCGCGAAAGCTTTCTTCAATGCTTCACCAATTACGTTAAAACTAAGTACCGTTAAAAGGATAAGGAATCCTGGGAAGAGTGTTAAATACCAAGCTTCGCCAATATATCCTTGCGCATTGTTTAGCATGCTACCCCAAGAAGAATCTGGCTCTCTAATGCCTAAACCTAAAAAGCTAAGTGATGATTCCATTAAAATCGATGTCGCAATTGTTAATGTCGCAGCGATAATAATGGTTGATAAAATGTTAGGAATGATATGTCTTACAATAATTGTGAGTGATTTCTGTCCTGATACTTTTGCATATAAAACGTACTCACGCTCTTTTACAGATAGCGTTTCTGCCCTTACAATACGAGCGGTGTCCATCCATGTTAGTAATCCGATAATAAGAACTAACGTCGTAATTCCTGGTTTTAAATACGCATTTAATAGTAGCATTAAAAAGAATGATGGAATTGACATAAGTACTTCAACAACCCTCATTAAGAAGTTGTCTAACTTTCCACCAAAATATCCGCTAATTGTTCCAACTGCGGTACCGATTGTAATAGAAACAACCATCGCAAGAAAACCGACCGCAAGTGAAACTCGTCCACCATATAACGCTCTCGTTAAGTAATCTCTTCCGTAATCATCCGTTCCGAAAGGATGACTCATACTTGGTTCTTGTAAGCGATCTGGAATCGACATTTTGCTAGGATCGTACGGCGATACGAATGCGAAAATTGATGCGACCGTTAAAATCGCAAGTATAATAACTCCTATTAGTACAAACTTATTTTTCGTAAAGCTATGTTTTATCGTTTGAAATCTCCTATTATTCATTCCAAATCACCCCCTCATTCGAATGCGCGGATCTACTACGCCATATAAAATATCAGCAATTAAGTTACCGAGAATTAACATGAATGATGATAGTAATGTAATTGCCATGATAATCGGATAATCAAATCTAAAAATAGCATTTACCCCAAGTGAACCAAGACCCGGCCATGAAAATACTGTTTCCGTAATAAATGCTCCGCCTACTAAACTTGGAATCGATAATCCGAAAATTGTAATGATTGGTATTAATACATTTCGAAGTACGTGATTAAATAAAACCGTTTTCTTTGAAGCACCGTACGCATATTGAATTTGTACATATTCTTCTTCTAATTGCTGAATCGTACTTGAACGAATATATCTCATATAAACAGATACGTTTTGGAACGCTAGCACCATACAAGGTAAAATGCCGTGTTGCACAATATCCCAAACAGAATCTTTACCTACGGTGCGCATACCCATACTCGGAAGTAGGTTCAATTTTAAGGAGAATAAGTAAATTAATAGTAAAGCGAACCAAAAGACTGGCATTGAAATTCCCACATAAGAGATAAAGTTCACAATGCGATCAAAGATAGAATTCTTTTTCACACCTGTAAATAGTCCAAGCGGGATTGCGATTACGAATGAGACGAGTAAAGATGATCCCATTAACCCAATTGTTGCGGGTAATCTTTCTGCGATAAGATCTAAAACAGGACGATGATTTTGAAGTGAGTAACCAAAGTTTCCTGTTAAAATATTTTTTAACCATAAAATATACTGCACGTAAATTGGTTGATCTAGTCCTAAACTTTTGCGAATACGCTCCACATCAATTGGACTCATATTTGGCGTTACAAAGTTTCGAACAGGATCCCCCGGCGCTAGCTTTATTAATAGAAAAGAAATAATAGAAATAACAAATAAAAGCGGAATTGCATTTAAAAGCCTCTTCGCAATTACTTTATACACAAACTTCCCCCCTCAAGCTAAAGAAGCTGATTTCCACCAGCTTCTTTACTGTTTCTTATTTCACTTCATAAATCTTAGATAGATCTTCAAACATTGTGACAGGAATTGCTTTTGCTTCTTTTAATCCATCAAACTTTTTATCTACTGCAATAACTGCTTTCGGATATGCGATTGGTAGATAAGGTACGTCTTCTCTAGCTGTTTCTTGAATTTTATGGTATAGCTCTGCACGTTTTGTTTTATCCGTTTCAACTGCAGCTTCTTCCCATAACTTATCGAAATCAGCGTTTTTATATCGTGCATAATTGTATTCAGCATTATTTAAGAATAAGCTCTTATATGAATCTGGCTCAGGTCCCATTATGTAACCACCAAATGTAATGTCATATTCTTTATTCTCTTTATCTAAGCCTTTTTCACTTGCCGCACTAGCATCTAATGCATTTAGTTCAACTTCTAAGCCAACTTCTTTTAATTTTTGTTGTGTATAAAGCGCTAAGCTTTCCATGATTTTATTATTCGTTACATACATAACACGTACTTTTTCTTTATCTTTCACACCAGCTTTTGCTAATAAATCTTTCGCTTCTTTTTTATCATACTTATAGCCTTTAATATCTTTCGCATAATACATAGCGTCTGGCGTTAAGATTGAATTTGCTGGTTCTGCAAATTCACCCGAAACGAATGCTGAGTTAATCATTTCTTTTTTATCTAACGCATGCGCAATTGCTTGGCGCACTTCTTTTTTCTTCATCAAATCTGTATTCATGTTATAAGATAAGTAGAATAATCTACCTTCAGGGAATGTCACCATTGAGAAGTTCCCAGTACTATCTAGTTTTTTAAAGTCTTGCGGCTCAATCATTTTCATGTTGATTTGACCATTTTGCAATGAAACATTTGCTGTATTACGGTCTTTTACAACGCGGTATACGATAGAGTCTAATTTAGCTTTCCCACCTACATAATCATCAAATCGATCTAATGCAACATACTCATCTGATTTATACTCTTTAAACTTAAACGGCCCTGATCCTACAGGCTGTAAGTTTTTCTTACTCTTCGCTAAATCTGCTTCCCCTTCAAATACATGTTTCGGAATTGGGAAGAAATCATTCATTACACCTTCGAAAGATGCGCTTACTTGTGGTAAAACGAATTGAGTTGTTAACTCATCTACCTTTTTCACCTCAAGCGGCTTTCCTTTAAAAATAAAGTTTTCACGACTTGAGCTATTTTGCTTCTCATCCAAAATAGATTGGAATGTAAATGCTATATCGTCTGATGTAATTTTCTTACCATCATGCCATTTCAAATTATCTTTTAATTTCAATGTCCACGTTAATTGATCTTCTGAAGGCGTAAAGCTCTCAGCAAGAACAAACTTTTTCTTACCGTCTTCCATATGATATAGCGGCGCATATAAAGCCTGCTGCACAGTTAATGACACACGATCATTCGCATAAAGCGGATTCATCGTATCTGGATTATCGCTAACACCAATCGTTAACGTTCCTCCATCTTTCGGAGTCCCTGATTTACTAGTGCCCGCTTGCTTCGAAGAATCTTTTTCCCCAGAACAAGCCGCTAATGCAATAAGTAGTATTAGAACAAATGGTAATGCAAATAATTTCCGTTTCATCTTTCGGCCCCCTCAAACTAGTTATACCCATAAGAAAACTCGGAATTAATCCCGAGTTTTCTTATAAGTTTTAAATTACCACTACCTGTATGTAAAGTCAAACTTTTTTGTAAATGTGGAAAGTTTGAAATCTACTAATACATTCTTGCCATAAAATATATTTATAAGGAGGATTAAAAAAGAAGACCACGAATAGGTTACCTCGTAAAATGAGTTAAAAAACTAGTAGCTTACAAAAAAACTCTAAAATGATTGTTATATATGACCGAAAATGTAGAATGGGATTAAAGACAAAAAACACATTTAGGAGGTTATCATGACATTTGATGAACTGAAAAAAAACAAACCAACAACCCAATGGATTGAGAATGATGAAGATGGGGAATTTTTCACTGAAGAAAATATAAGTGCAACAAATAAAGTTCTTGATACTTACATAAATAATTTAGAGCAATTGGGAGAAAATCCAACTGAAATCGAAATAATGCATGTTGTTAAAGAGGTTGTTCTTAACATAAATGAATTAAATGACGAACATGACTATTTTATTGAAACAATGGAAAGAGAAGATCTCTATGAATTTATCGATACAGCAGCACGAATAGCTGGCTTAGAATCCGAGGAAGATATAACAGAAGAATGGCGAGAATGGTAAAAAGTTGCCCCTCTAATTGTTAGAGGTGCAGCTTTTTTCATATACCAATTGAATGAATGATTTGATGTCCGCACAGAATTCATACATTGCAACATAGTATTAAAAGGATTCAATTATAAATACTAGCACACCCACATCAACAAAAAAGACCACCAAAAGGCAGTCTCAAAACTCAATCTTATTCCCTACTCCTTGCTCCACCGCTTTCTCATACAAATACTTCGCAACGATAATATCCACTACCGCCAAACCAACTGATTTGAAAATAGTAATCTCTTCATTATTTTCGCGTCCAGCTTTTTCTTTGCTTATAATTTGACCAAGTTCAGCGTGAATAGCGTTTGCTTTGAATAGACCTTCTTTTATCGGAACTTGAAGGTCTCCTGTTTCGTCTAGTGCTGCTTCTTTTGATTCAACTACTACTTTGTTTGCTTTAGCTATGGCATGTGAGGGTAGTTCTTGCATGCTCGGTCTGAATGAGCCGACGGCGTTTACGTGGACGCCTTTTTGTAGCGTTTCTGAGAAGACTGGTGTGGATGCGTTCGTAGTTGTGACGATGATGTCTGCTTCGCTTATTGCTTCATTTGCATTTGTGTGAACATATGCAGGTTTGTTGAATCTCTCTTGTATATATTCCGCAAATGCATACGCCTTTTCTTCTGTGCGATTGTATAAGATGACTTTTTCGATATCTCTAACCGCAAATATTGCTTCAGCAATTCCTTTCGCTTGTTCACCCGTGCCGATAATGCATAAAGTTTTTGCGTTATGACGAGCTAAATATTTTGTCGCTACTCCTGATAAGGCGCCTGTTCGAATCATCGTTAAGTACGATCCTTCTAAAAGTGCGAGCGGTTCTCCCGTTTGAAAGTCTGATAGCATCACAATCCCGTTGATCGTTTTCTTTCCTACCTTTTTGTTCTCGGGGACTACTGTTACTACTTTTAAGCCAAGTGCCTCAAGCCCTTCAGCTACTGAAGGCATAATTAATGCCGTATTTCGCTCGTTCGCAAATGGTAATGAGCCCCTTATTGGTGTAATCGTTCTTTCTGCGGAAAATTCTTTTAAAGCAAGCGCCGCGTATTCAATAACTTCATTCATATTTACTAAGTTTCTTTGTTCGTTCGCGCTTATGACTAACATATCTTTCCACCCCCTCCTTCTATCCTAACAAAAATCCACGGTTCAAATCATCTCTCGGGTCTACAACGAACTGATGAAATCCTGTAATAAAGGCATGCCCCGTTACTTTTGGAACGACAGCTTCATATGTATCTACTGCGGTTACCGACAATACTTCCCCCTCGAATTTCCCGTCAGTAATGCATTCATGGACGAAAATTTCTCCCTTTTGTAAAGCATCTTTTTCAAAAAGAGTTGCGATTCTTGCGGAAGTTCCTGTACCGCAAGGAGAACGATCTACTTGCCCATCAGCAAAGATTGTTACATTTCGTAAAGTTGCGTCTTCTCCTTTCGGTTCATCTGAGAAAATAACGCCGTATATCCCTTTTAATCCTTCTTCAAGTGGATGCTTCACTTCCATTTTGCTCTCGATGTAGTGCTTAATTTTACCGCCCCACGCTTGAATAGCAGATAAGTCTTTGAAATCGACTTTCAAGCCAAATTCTTTACAGTCTACTACCGCATAAAAAGCTCCGCCAAACGCGATATCTACTTGAAATTCATAGTTATCTATTTTAATAGGAACGTCTTTTTTGTATACAAAGGAAGGAACATTTTCAAATGATACGGACTCTACTTCGCTCCCGTTATATGTTGCATACGCAATGACTTCCCCAGCAGGGCTATCAATAATGAACTGTTGTTTCTCACCTGTCACTTCAAACATGCCTGTTTCAATTCCGACTGTAATAACAGCAATAATGCCATGACCACACATCGTACTCCATCCTTCGTTGTGCATAAATAATACGCCAAAATCAGCGTGAGCACTCGCAGGCGGAGTAATGATACAACCGTACATGCCGTGATGTCCTCTCGGTTCATACATAAGAACTTCGCGAAGATGATCCAAATGTTCCATGCAGTACGCACGTCTTTCTAGCTGCGTGTCTCCTTTTATTTCCGGCACGCCGCCCGTAATAATTCGAAGCGGTTCCCCAGCTACGTGAGCATCAATTGTTGTGTACACTTTACTAACCTTCATTTCTATCTCTCCCCTATATGTTGATACTCTTTTTATTGCAAATATCATGCCAACGCATAGGATATAAATTTGTATACATTGTTTAAAAAAGCATACATTACTGTCTATTTTTTTATACACTGTCCAGAGGCTATGTTATGGAGCCCCTTGATACAACCAGTCTTATTATTTTCACTGGAAAGTTACTTCCACCCCCAACATATACTGTTCAAAAGCAAAAAGGAAGTGATCCAATGTATTACGGAACAAAGGGCTGGTACGTAGCTGAACTAAAAAAATTAGGCGTACGCTATCATGAAGGACGAAAACTAGAAAGTTACCGCGGGCACATCTTGCGCAATTTACTACTTGCACAACAAGAGAAATTAAAAGAACAGTAACATTCTAATGTAACGATATCGGCGATTCTCGGAATATATCAGCGATTCAACACAATATATCGGCGATTCGACATGCAATATCGACTTACCGACAAATTTCGCTAATTCATCTACCTAAACCACCAACCAATTACACATCAATACAAACAAAAAAGGTCACCCAAACGGGTGACCTTTCTTTCTTATTCACAAACAAGAATCTGTCTAGTAAATGATCCTTTTCTTGTAATACAGCGATCTGTAATTTCGAATCCTGCTTCATGGATCATGTCGTCCATTGTTTCCATCGTGACAACGACTACTTTTTTCGCGATGCGGCGTGCACTTGAGAGAATTGATAGTTGATCTTCTGGTGTGGCATGCGTAAATAAGTCGTACGGCATATCGATAATGGCAACGTCGTAGTTCTCAGTAATTTCCTCGATCGGCCCTTTTGTTACTGTTCCTTCAAATCCGAAATGTGCGATGTTTTTTCTCGTTCCAAGAACTACAAGTGGATTTATATCTCTACCAACGATGTTAATCCCCATAGAAAGTGCTTCTACTACTACTGTTCCAATACCGCAGCACGGGTCAATTGCTCGTACTCCCTCTGGATTTGGTACAGCGATATTTGCAACTGATCTCGCAACACGTGTGCTAAGAGATGTCGAATAACTATGCGGTTTTTTTATGTGATGATACCAAACTGGTTCGCTTTCTACATAGTGCCCGAAGTACCAGCGTCCTCCAAGAGGAACAATCCCGAATACACGCTCTGGATTACGAACATCCGCTTCTCCTTCAATATGCATGCCGAGGTCTCTTTCAATAAGACGTCTTTCTCCATATTCAATTTTATTCTCTCCAACAAGGTCATTAATTTTAACGAAGATGACTTTGAACGTCGCTCCCGCCAAATCAATTTGTTCCACTTGTTTTAAAATGCTTTCTAAGTCGTCCCCTTCATACATAACTTCAATTCGCTCTTTAATAAACGCACTTCTACTCGGGTCAATTTTGACATCACTTTTTAAAATATTAACGTGGGACTCCATTCCAAAGAACGAGCGCATTTCCAAGTAACATAAAGCACGCTCCTCCTCACGAAATGCATACGTATATATACAGGCAGGTGTTTTACTATGATTATTCAATCTATTATCATCCTCTATCGTTTAAAATTGTTATGATTACAATTACTCAAATACTTTTCTTTTGTATATAAAATTAAATGATATCATATGCCGGAAATAAAGAGAAACGTTAATAAATAAAAGAGACTGCCAATGGCAATCTCTTATTATTTATTAACGGAAAGAAGACACGTTGTTACCCATTTCTTCATAGTAATCTAAAATACCTTGATAAATTGCTTCTGCTGCACTTTGTCTCTGCGCTGGTGTAGCTATTTTATCTGCATCACTTTTATTATCTACAAATGCTAATTCTGCTAATACAGCTGGCATTGTATTTTCTCTAATTACGTATAAATCGCCTTTTTTCACACCACGATCTTTTGTTCCCAGTGCATCTACAAGACGCTCTTGAATTTTTTCTGCTAGTAAACGACTTTCTGATACGTTAGGATTTGTTCCTCTTGCTGTCGCTGATTCATAGTAGAACGTTTCTGTACCTTGTCCATTTTTCTCTTCCGTGCCATTACCATGAATACTTACAAAAATATCCCCATTATTTTTTTGAGCAAATTCTACACGTTTCTTTAAAGAATCAGAAGCACTTGTTCCTGGACGTGTATCATCTGTACGAGTGAATAACACAGTAAATGGTGTCTTTTTCTCAAATATTTTCTGTAATCGTAGTGATACATCTAATACAGTTTCACTTTCTTTCTCATAATAACCTGGATTACCTGAATCCGCTCCCCCATGACCTGGATCAATGATAATCGCTTTTCCTTCTAAGAAGTTACCTTGCTTCACTGGATTTAATTGATTTTTATTAACCCATTGGAAACCAGCGCCCATGCGGATACGAATCCAGCTGCCGTTCTCTTCAATAACAGTTACTTGTTGTGCGTTATGTGTTCCCATTATTTTTGAAGAAGAAGAAGCTTCTGCATAAGTAGTGAATCCTTCATTAATAACTTCTGTTTTCTCTACTAAAGGTGTCCATTTATCACCTTTACTTGTTGCAATTTTGATCCATCCATCTCGTTCTTCTTTAATTTCAACCATTTGTGGATTATGCTGATTTGCACTAATCCCAGAACTTAATGATGGTGCGTGATATGTAATGAATTTTCTATCTATGTACATTTTCTTTGTTTCTACTGGACGATCACTATTCTTGCTAAATTTATCTGTTTGCGCAGTAAGTTGAGCTGCTTGTTCACGCGTAATAGAATCATTCGGTTTCCAGCCATCCTCTGTACCTAACGAAAGTTTTAATTCTACTAAAATATTAACTTCTTCTTTACCCCAATGATTCTCTAAATCAGCAAATTTTGTAGGAACTGGTCCTGTTACTTTGCTTTTCAGATTATATGCTCTTACAAGCATAGCTGCCATTTCAGCACGAGTTACTTTTCCTTCAGGATCAAATACTCCTGGTTCTCGCCCTTTAATAATATTCTCTTTTTCCATGGCTGCAATAAATGAAGCTGCCCAACTATTTTTTGCATCATTATAAGACGGCTTTGCATTTGGATCTATTTTAGCACCAATTGCTGTTGCGATAATCTTTGCTGCCTGAGCACGTGTTAAATTTCCGTATGGCATAAAGTTACCATCTGGCATACCGTTAATTACATTTCTCTCTACTAAATAATAAATTGCGTCTTTTGACCACGCACTATCTGAAACATCAGGAAATTTCTTCGTTTCTGCTAAACTACTAATTGGATGTGCTAGTAAATTTGCTGCTAATAAACCTGCGGCTATTGCTTTGTACTTCATGAAAAATAAATCTCCTCTCAAAACTTCATATTCATACAATTTTTTTAATCAAGCTAACTAAAAAATATTAACTATTAATTAATCCCTTTCATAGTGTATAACATTATATATCTATAGTAAATACGTTTCCGGCCGTATAACAAAAATCGCATATATATAACTTATAATGAATGTATATAAAAACTTTAATCAGCCCTCACCAATCGGGCTTTTACGGGCAGCCCGCCCCCATCTAACTTTTTTGCTTTCGCTGAATTTTGAGGTAGGAGTCTTACTGCCCGGCAAATAGCGGGATAAAAAAGCGATTAGGACATGTCTCCTAATCGCTTTGCCAAATAAAAAGCTGATTAAAAATAATATCTTTAATCAGCTCTCTATTATCTATGAAATTATTCTTCAATTAAATTAGACATTACATATGCATACACTAATGCTTCTGTATGCGCAATAGAACTTTCATGCGTACGTTCAAATGCGTGGGAAGAATCAATACCCGCTCCAATTAACGCATGTTTCACATCAAATCCCGCGCGAATCGCAGCTGATGCATCAGATCCGTAGTACGGATAAATATCTACTTTATATTCAATATGATTCGTTTTCGCAAGCTCTACTAAATGTTTGCGCAGTGCATAATGATACGGGCCGCTAGAGTCTTTTGCACAAATAGATACTGTATATTCATCAGATGCTTGTCCATCACCTAACGCTCCCATATCAACTGCTAAGTATTCAACAGTTTCTTCTGGAATGTTAGAGTTACCACCGTATCCAATCTCTTCATTATTAGAAATTAAGAAATGCGTCGTATATGGTAATGTTATGTTTTCATCTTGTAATCTTTTAATTAATTTTAATAAAATTGCAACACTTACTTTGTCATCTAAATGACGTGATTTTATGTATCCACTCTCTGTAATTTGAACGCGCGGATCAAATGAAACGAAGTCTCCTACTTCAATTCCTAATTCGCGTACTTCATCAGCTGAAAATACGCGCTCATCAATACGAACTTCAATATTTTTCTCATCGCGTTTTGCTTCACCTGCATCTTTATATACATGTACAGATGTTTGATGCATTAAAATTGTTCCTGTATACGTCTTGCCACTTGATGTTTCAATTTCGCAATATTCCCCTTCTACGGAGTTCCAGCGAAATCCACCAATCATAGAAAGACTCAGGCGACCGTCAGGCTTAATTTCTTTTACCATCGCACCTAACGTATCAACGTGTGCCGTTAATAAGCGGTGCTGTGCATCATTTTTCCCTTTTACCGTTAAAATAAGAGCTCCCTTATTATTACGTTTCGTTTCTACGTTCCACTCACTGACATAGTTTTCAATGAAATTAATAATTTTTGCTGTATTTCCAGATGGACTTGGAATAGAGACAAGCTCCTTAATCAGTTCCATCGTTTCTTTCGCATGATGTGCCATTGTCGTTTCCTCCTCTTTTTCTCTACTATTCAGTATACAAAATTCACCAGAAAACCTCTACTTATATAGCTTAATTTTCTAAATTGTAGTAAAATTCTTTTTAGTATATAAAAGGAGTTATAAAATATGAATATATCAAAAAAATATATACACATTGCACTCATTTGGTTTTTAGCATCATTATTTTGTTTACAAATCTCTTATGCCATTCACACTACTACTTCTATTACAATCGGCTGGATATTAACAGCTATCTTCTTCATTATTAGCTTCATTGCAACAAAAAAGCATAGCGTTACTCATTAACGCTATGCTTTTCCTATAAAACTATTCTTCTGAAACGTCTAATAAATAAATACCTCTTTCAAATCCACCGCGCTCTACTTCTTTTTTCTTACGAAGGCGTTCTACATCTTCAATCGATGCACCTTCTGCACGTGCTAATGAAATGATAACTTCTAGCGCATCCGCAAGAGAATCTAGCGCATGTTCGCGTTCTTTCATAGAAGCAAATTCACGAATTTCTTCCGTTCCAATTTTCGCTAAAGCCTGTATGTATGCTTGCCCTGTTAATTTTTGTGCTGTATACGTTTTTCCAGACATTAAAATCTTCTCTGGAACACGATCTCTTACTAACTTGTTATATGCTGACATCATTCATCCTCCTATATTTAATAACATCCGAGCTCTGCTTTATAGAAAAACCATTTTTTCTTCACGCACGCACTTAACATATCAATTCCTGATCCATGTGCTCTTACATGTGGAAAGAAATAGTGCTCTAAGTCTTCGTCCTTACCATATAGAGTTTGATACTCATCTGGAATCGCTTCTTTTTTCACATCTTTTTCTTTCGTCACCCCGTCAGAAAATGCAACACTTGGATGTCCCTCAAAAAACAACGCAGTCCGAACTGCCAAAGATGATGTACTATGCAAAGCAGAATATGTAAGCAAAATAATAGTAATAACACCGATCATTTTCTTCATGTATTACTCCTTAAAAAAAGTGCTAACACAATTATACTAAAATGTGTTAGCACTTTCTCCCCTTTATCCCGAATTAACGAGCTAATAATCAGTGAGGAATGGACAAAATCCTCACTTCACTTTATTCCCCTTTAAATGCTGGTAAACGTTTCTCTAAAAACGCAGCAATTCCTTCTTTATGATCCGCTGTTTGTCTCATTGCATATTGACCACGCTTTTCTAATTGCAATGTTTGCTCTAAATTAGAGCGATTTACTTCACATAAAATTTGCTTCGTTTGAATCATTGCTTTAATCGGTTTTTGTGACCATTCATTAATTTTTTGTTTCACAGCCGTTTGGAAATCTTCGCCGATTACTTCATCAATTAAGCCGATATCAAGCGCTTCTGTCGCTGATAACTTCTTACCTTCCCAAATAATTTGCTTCGTCATATTTTCACCGACACGCTTTTGAAGGAAGAAATGACCGCCTCCATCTGGAATTAAAGCGATTCCAATAAAGTTCATTGCAATAACAGATGATATATCCGCCATTACATAATCAGCTGTTAACGCAATACTTAACCCAAGACCTGCAGTCGGTCCATGAATTGCACTAATAACAAGCTTTGGCATCGTATATAATGTCACGACAACTTCAGAAATGGTATTCATAATGCCATCAAACTTACTTTCATCATTACTTGAAAGCATCGATTTAATATCCCCACCCGCAGAAAAACCACGGCCGTTCCCGCATAACACAACGATATGCGCAGAACTTTCCGCTACTTCTTTCAACTTTTGTAATAACTCTTTTAATGTCGGCTCATCTAACGCATTTAACACCTCTGGGCGATTGACCATAACCGTTGCAACGTTACCTTCATATTTCACAATAACAGATTCTGTTTTACTCGTTACTTCCATTACATACCCCTCTTTTCTCCATAAAGATTATACTTATATAATTATAGAAAACCACTGAAAAATCCTTCTTTTTTCTCAATTTTCTGTCTAATAATCTCGCAATTTGTACATTTACCGTATAAAACATACAATTCCGTTGAAAAATATAGAAATTAAAGTCGGTTTATCCATGCTTTTCATCTATTTACCATTACAATGAAATGGTGTATTCTTAAGTTTGATAAAAAAACAAATATTGAAATTCATTCGCCTTACTATGTAAAAAAGGCTTTATACCCATCTTTTGGGTGTTGTAATAAAGGAATGAAGAACTGGAGGAACATATGGTTAATAAGTTGAAACAAACGGATAACTACTTCCCACATTTCCTATTGCTATTCATTGTGTTTCAACCAATTTTAGATTTATTAACATCTTTTTCAATCTATATACTACACATGAGCGCAACAGTTGGAGTTGTAGTCCGTTTCGCCTTTATGCTTCTTGCATTAGGGTACCTACTTCTTCATCACAAACAACAAGATGCGAAAAAGTACATCCTCTATTTATGCTTACTCGGAATCGCACTCGCAATTGGTCTTGTAAATAATATGATGGTTAAATCTCCAGTTTCATTTGGAGAAGAAGTTAAATTCATCTTAAAGAGCGTATATCCAATTGTGCTACTGTTTGGATATATTATCGCCTTTAAAGAGCTAAAAAATAAAGAGTATGTATTTCATAAAATCATTACATATTTCTTATATGCAACTTTAATTTTAAGCATTACAATGATTGTCGCAATGCAAACTGGAACGGATTTCCCAAGCTATCCTCACTCAAAAATCGGTTCAAGAGGTTGGTTCTTCGCTGGAAATGATTTAAGTTCTCTTTTCGCCATTATGTTCCCAATCATTGTCTTATATTCGATTCATAAAACAACTTCTTTCTCGAAAATATATTACTGGATTCCAACAATACTTGCGATGTATGCAAGTATTATGGTCGGAACGAAAGTCGGATATGGCGCAATTGTTATTACATTAGGCGTAGCACTTTTCTTCTCATTCATTGAATATATGATAAATCGTAAAAAAGAAGGAAAAGGATTCACACATATTGTAAATACCGTTGTTGTCGCAGTTATACTAGGAGGTTTAATCGCTCTTACACCGCATACTCCTATCGCAAAAAATATGGGCATTCACATGCAAATATACGAATACAAAAAATCAGTACAAGAAGAGAAAGATCGAAAAGAAGGAAAAGTAATTAAAGCAGATCCAGAAGATGCAAAAAAACATGCAAAAGGTGAACTTACAGATTCTGAAGTAAAAAGTTTAATTTACAGTGATCGCGACAAATTCTTAAAAACATACAAACAATACTATAAAGACGCACCGCTTTCACAAAAACTATTCGGAATGGGTTACGCTGGTAACTACACAGATAAAATTAAATTAATTGAAATGGACTTCCATGACCTATTTTTCGCCTTTGGAATTGTCGGTTTCCTTATTTACTTAATACCTCTTCTATACTTTGGTATTAAATTATTTATCCGCATGATCACAAACTTTAAGAAAATCATGAAAGTAAAGTATATGCTATTAGCGAGCACACTCGTTCTATCACTTGGCATTGGCTTTATGTCTGGCCACGTATTAACAGCACCAGCCGTTAGTATTTTCTTCGTTGTTATACTCGCTTATATCATTGTTGATTTTGAAATTGAATAAAAAGAAGGTGCTACGAAATATTAGTAGCACCTTCTTTTTTATTTAATTAATGTTTTACGTATTCTAAGCTTTCTTTTGCAATATACGCTTCTGTTACAGTAGGATTATCTGAAATAACTTTAACCCACGCTTTTCCATTTATTATCTCTTCACCAGTAACTGTGACAACTACATTTGTATTTAAACGATACAGTCGCTCATTTGATATACTAGGATTCTTTTTCACTTCCACGTTATTCATCACACGTGCAAGTTTGTACTTGTTGTATTCTTTTTTACCTAAATAAGAATCAAAACGGTTCATATGCCCCGCTACTTTTTTACCCCAGTTCGCATCAGATGCATATTTCGCATTTAAACCAGTAGCTTTATCACCTGTATATGTTGCTGTATAACGCCAATGTCCTGGATTTAAATATCCTTCATTCATGTATAATTTTGCTGCATGTTCAATACAATCTTCTTTTGAATTGAATGCTTCTCCGTTACCATACGGACTATCGTCTGTTGCTTTTAAACCAAATAAATTATTTTTGTCTTTTGCAAGAGCGCTTGTTCCATAATAACTTTCATGAATTGCTAATGAATATAAGAATAATGCATTTACATTATACTTGCTTTCTACTTCTTTAAATTTCTTTCCTAAACCAATTAATGGAGAGTCTGGTTTAATCGATTTCACATAACTATCTAGTTGTTCAGCTGTATAATCTGTTTTCGAACGTAATGATAAATAATTGAAATATTGATAGAAAGTTTCGTCTCCAAATGTCTTTCCATCTACACTATACATTTGCTGTCCTTGCTTCATGAAAGAAGGTGCCACACCATATCTAAATTCTGTATATCCAGGTGAACTTGTATTATATGTATAATATTTATGGTATAAATATCCATCTGATTTCACATAATAAGACGACTGTTTCATTTCATTTGTAGGAATTAAAGTGATTTCATTCTTCTTCACATAACCTGTCAAACCAGAAAGTTGAACTTTCACACGATCTTCGCCAACTTCTAATACTTTCAATTCTGTTCCATACTGAATATACGTATATACTGTTGATAAATTCTCATCATAAATATTAATGATGTTTTGCCCAGTTATTCTTTTCGCACTTGCAAAACCATCTTTAATCCATAAAAATTCGTTCTCGTATTTTACCGCATTCATACCTTTATTTTGAGCAGCCGTAACCGCTTCTTTATACGTATTATAGCGCTCTACTTCTTGCTCTGTTCCATTTTCTCTTACATTTGTCACAACATATTTCTTAGTTTCTACAGGATTGCTATTTTCGTTTTTTTCAATCGTCTGAAGCATGCGATCCAACATAGCTGAAGCCATCCCTCTTGTAGCTGATAAATGTGGTCTAAATGTATTATCTTCTGGATACCCTTTAATAATTTGAGTAGCCACCATAACTTGCACATGCTCTTTATAGTTAATACTATCTTTATCAGTAAAGGTAAGCGGACTTACAGCTACTTTAATATTTTTATAGTCTAACGCTCGCTTTACCATTATCGACATTTCTTCACGTGTAATCACATCATTTGGTGAAAATGTCTCGTTCGTACGACCATTAATAATTTTCGCTCCATATGCTCTACTTACACCATCATATAAACCGTAAGTCTTCGGCACATCCTCGAAATTCGAATCAGCTTTCGGTAAATTTAAAGCCCTTGCTATGAATGTAGCAAACTCTGCTCTTGTTACTAATTTATCAGGCGCATATACATTGTCTCCATACCCCATTAAAACTCCTTTAGTAATAAGTGAGCGCATATTCGTCTCAAACATATGTCCTGTAATATCATCATTTGCCGCATAACTTGAAATAGGAGTTAAAAGTAATGATCCCGTTAATGCCACTGCTGTTATACCTTTTGAAAAAGTCTTCAAGGTTATCCTCCTCGTAATCTACGAATTTATTATCACAAATTTGATTATATAATAATCACAATCATTTTAGCATAATAAATAGGAATTAAAATAAAACGTTTTTTAATTAGAATTTTCATTAAATTCAAAACAAAATAAAAGACACTTTACTTTTTTAATAAAGTGCCTTTTTCCATATGATCAATGAGTTTCTTTGTTGCCTGTTTGCCTTGCAACCGAAGCTCATCTATTGTCAATTGTAACTCTTGCTGCACAGTTCCTTGTTGCATTAATTGCTTTTTCGCAATTTCATATAAATACTCAGCACTCCATTCGCCATCCACACTTCCTATAACTGGCTGATTCACTTGACTTAAAAACGAATCAATTTTCGGATCGTATGAAATCCCGACCATTGGAGTTTTGGCTACGGCAGAAAAAACAAGTGCATGAAGACGCATACCAATTAGTAATGAACATTGTGATAAAATGAATATTTTCTCGTCGATATCCATTTTATATGGAAGCATATACGTCTCTTCTCCCATTAAGTCTACTACTTCACACGAAGCTTTTTGATCAAATGGCTCATGCATTGGAACAAATAAAATTTGGTATCCTTCTTGCTTTAATTTTTTTAATGCCGCAGCTAATTTTTTTATATAATCTTCTTTTGCATTCCAATAACGCACACTAACCGCAATTACTTTTCCATGTATCGAATGCTTTTGCAACCAATCCGATTGTTTTGTCCGTTTCCATGTTAAAACAGGGTCTGGAACAATTTCAATATCGTTTTTTATGCCAAGTTCTTTTAAATATAAAAACGAATCCTCATCTCGAACTGATACATAGGAAGCTTTTGACAAGTTCCATTTTACTAATAAACGATTATATCCTTTTGTAATTGGACCTATTCCTTGTGAATAAATGTAATACGGCTTTTTTAATAATCGAGCGAGTCCCATAATACCCGTATAATATAGAATACTCTTCGTACTTGTCTGATCTTGAAGAAGGCTCCCGCCACCACTAATAACTCCATCACTGTTTTTTATCGCATGATAAACAGCTTTTATATCCCAGCGATCTACCGATTCTACACCATACATTTCCTTTGTATATTTAGAATCATTTGATAGTACTACTAGTTCTATATCCGGGTTCTCTTTACTTAACGATTCAATAATTGATTGTAGAATCGCCTCGTCTCCAACATTATAAAAACCATAATATCCTGATAAGACTAAACGCACCCTAAATCTCCTCCAAAACTAGGTAACCGTTTATTTCATCTAACATAAACTGGTACCCATTCCTTACCTAAACACTTGATACCCTACATAGTTTCCTCTTTATCAGCTCATATGAATTATAATAAAAAATTAAA